>JBEBJP010000077.1:0-1502 GCA_040079825.1 Parcubacteria group bacterium | reverse complement strand
GAAACCCCATTAAAATTTCAGCACAAACATTAATGCCCGCATTATGTGCGGCGGTTACAACCTCGTAACTATCGTAAATTTGTACACGCTTATTCATTAAATTCAAAATTTTTTGACTACCAGATTCAAGACCAAACGCTATAGACGTACAGCCTGCCTTGCGCATTTTAGCCAACAATTCTGGTGTTAATCTTTTATCAATTCGACAAAATCCGTACCATTTTACATTTAGTTTTTCATCTATAATTCGATCAATTAGTTGTTCTAAAAACTTATAGTTTCCATTCATTAAAGAATCTACAACACGAAACTCATTAATTTGATATTTTTCAATGTGATTTTTCATTTCTGCGATAATCTGATCTATACTCTTCACGCGAAAGCTAACCCAATAATTGGTCTCTGAACAAAATGAACAATTGGCCACGCAGCCGCGGCCAAATTCTAAGGGCAGGGTGCGGCCATAGTAATGTTCAAAATTTACATAGGAGTAGTCTGGAATTGGTAAACTATTCAGTTTAACTAAATTATTGCGTTCTGCAGTGAACAACTCGCCTTGATCGTTATATATCAGCGTGCTTTTAAGCTCATCAATACTAATTTGTCCTTCCCAATATTTTAAAAGCCTTAAACAACTGTCTTCTCCTTCGCCAAAAATGGCTGCATCAATCAAATGTTCTTTTAAATCTTGTTCTGCTAATTTTTTATCAATCGAGGCTCCACCAACATAAATTTTTATATCTGGCCTCAAAAGTCTGATCAGTTTAATTGTAAAGCGTGTTGGTAAATAGTTGCTTGAATATACAGAGAACCCTAAAGATTTAACTCCAGAGTTAATCATTTCATGTGCCGCAGACACTAAAGACTGAACAATAACTGGATGAATTCTTTCGCGATAAGATTTTACATGGCTCCAAGAGCCACCATAATCCATTTTCCAATAATGGCCAAAATCCTGGTGTTGTTTCCATATTTTTCCGTTGTAATCAAAAACACTGACATTAATTTCTGATTTTTTGAGATAGGCCGCAACAGCAGTTATTCCAAGCGGGGGGGCGAACGGCAACCATGCCGGCATAAAAGCCAGACCTGTTGAAATAACACTAGGGTCAAAGTTTGATGCCATGTTTCGATCTTATAGCAGGGCCTACATATGGCAAATACAATAAAATACCAAAACCCATAGGGTGCTTGGCGTCAGAGTTCCTTGGGCCAAGTCTTAAACCGAACAGGCGAGTTATAGTCTAGTATCCATTGAATAGGTTTATCATGAGACTCAATAGTAATTTCTTTCAGCTCACCTCGATTCAAAAGAGCTAAAAACCCTACCGGATCTACTACAATTTCTTTTTTTGTTTTTTCGATTAATGACAACAAAATGCTTTTTTGATAGTTATAGCCTTCATAATTTTTATTGTACTTACTAACATCCATTGCGTATGCAAATGAGGATAAATATTCATCATAGAGAAAAATATTCGGCCCATTTCCAACAACGATAT
>JBEBJP010000076.1:0-1517 GCA_040079825.1 Parcubacteria group bacterium | reverse complement strand
ATCAAGTTTAGAGAACATGATATAGTCTGAACTGCATGGCGACATGCAGAGTTTGGCTCGCGCCAAACCGCCGAGTACTAAATATCGTGCTTGGTTCGAATCTTAACTTACAAGGTTCATGTAACAGAATTGTGTCGGGTAAGTTCCGACGTGCACGAATGGTATAATGACTGGAGAACTGTCTCGGGGATTTGCTCGGTGAAAATACAATACCGGTGAAGATGCCGGTTACCTGCAGTTAGACGAAAAGACCCCAGGAGCTTTACTGCAACTTGATATTGAGGATATGACTTGCATGCGTAGCATAGTGGTGAGACTTTGAAGGGCACTTTCGGGTAGTCTGGAGTCGTCAGTGAAATAGCCATCTTGTTTGTTATATTTTCTAACCGCGACGGAAAAAACGGCGCGAGACAGTTTTTGGTGGGCAGTTTTAGTGGGGCGCTATCCTCGAGCACTTAAATTTATTTTGAGTGTTCGATCCGTGGCGCCTCCTAGGTGGTTCACACCGAAAAAAAGAAATAAGGGGGACCATATCGTGAAAGCGGTATGAGAAAAGTTGACTATATCGGTAAACATCTCGTGTTATAATGAGACAATACCGAGGGAAATAATATTGTAATTCTAAAACAATGAAAAAAGAATTTAAGAATTCAAAGTTAGATTGGTGTAAAAATGAGTTAAAAGTTTTGTTAAAAAAACTTAATGAGGGTAATTATCAAAAAACTGCGGAAGTAGTTTTTGATCATGTTGCCCATACTGGAGTTGAGAGTGATCTTAATCCAGAACTCAAAAAAGAGCCAACTCTGGCAGAATTTCTTTCTGCTGAATAGAATTGTTATAATTATCCCCGTAGAGACTACACGTCAGCCATCCAGTTAATGGATGAAGATATAGTCCGATCTTTGTGGTGACACAAAGTGGATACATTAAATTGTATCAACCTAATTAAAATCAAATGAGGTCAAAAGAAATAGAAGATTACAAAAAGAATCTAGAATTTACCTCAAAACAGAGAGATATTATTGTTGGTCTTACACTTGGCGATGGTCATTTGGAAACTCAAAATAATGGAAGAACTTATAAACTAAAAATAGAACATTCTGTTTTTCAAAAAGAATATCTAGATTGGTTACATAAGGAACTCCACGACTGGGTACGAATGACTCCAAAAATAAGACTCAAGAATAATAAGCCATTCAGCTATCATTTCTCAACTTACTCGCACGAGTTATTGAGATATTATGGAGAGAAATTCTACAATAAGAAAAAGAAAGTCATTCCTAATTCTATTGAAGAGTTGCTTACACCATTAAGTTTAGCGATTTGGTTTATGGATGATGGATCATTGAAGTCAAAGAGACACAATGCGTATGTCATTCATACTCTTGGGTATAAGAGAGATGAACTCGAAAGAATACAAAAAGTCTTAGATAAGAAGTTCGGCCTAAAAACTGCGCTTCACAAACAAAAAGAAAAATATTTGAGACTGTATATTCCTTCGGACTCAGCTGAAAAGT
>JBEBJP010000075.1:0-1545 GCA_040079825.1 Parcubacteria group bacterium | reverse complement strand
AGCGTACAGATTAACTCAACACAACCACACGCTTCGCGCGTGCGACATCATTACTCACCGATTTTGGAAACAGGTTCGGATTTGGTAAAATAAACGCACTAAAATAGAACTAGATTTTAAGCGGATTTTCTGTTATAAATTAAAAACCTCAATGAGGTTTAATGGTGGCTATGGTGTAGCGGTAGCACACGAGCTTGTGGAGCTCTTAGTTCGGGTTCGACTCCCGGTAGCCACCCCTTAAAGGACGAGTAGATAATTCTAGTACTAGATTAAATGGAGAACGCAAGGAAAACTCTAGTGTTTTTCCAGATACTTGTGGGTTCTGAAGTAGAAAGTTCAAAAATGCTCGTTTTTCTGATGGTTCAGAACCATTGAAGATTTCTTTTGCACGACGAGCGATAGAAAACACAGTAGCTACAGTGGTTTGATAGTCATAGTCTGCTTTGTTGTGTTCTTCAAGTTCAATGTTCAAGAGTTGTATCTTGTCGTAGTATTCTTGATGCTTTTTGTCATAAATATCTTTAGTAATACTCTTGTCCAAAAATGCTTCAAGTAAGAAGTCATCCTTTTCTTTTAGTTTCGTGTGTTCATTATGTATCCGATTGATTTGGGCTTTATGAAAGATTACCTCTGCTTCTGTGGTCTGTCTTAACTCTTCTACAAGTTCATCTTGGGTTTCCTCTGTAATACCACTAAAACTCTCTAGGATAGCCCATATTGGCTCTAGAAGTGCTTTTTCAGATATGTACTCTCTTTTGCATATTCTCTTACCATTTGAGCAGGAGTAGTAGACGAAGACTAAACCACTTTTCTTTTTGTGTATTTCAGGAGTCATTGTGCAACCGCACTTCTGGCAACGAAGTAAACCTTTGAAAATAAACTCTTGTCCAATGAACTTTGGTCGGTTTGTTCTTTTCCTTTCCATTACTTCTCGGCATTTATCAAAAAGCTCTTTTGTAATAAGTTTTTCGTACTGATGCGGATAGAGACCGTGTTTCTTTGAAAAAGCCATTCCGTAATAGAAGGGTGTCTTAATAACATTATCAATACAACTTCTACTTGGCTTCAGACCTCTTATGGGACTTCGTAAGCCCATTTTAATTACTTCCAAGCGGAGTGTTTCAAGCGAGTAGTTTCCAGTGGAGTACATTTCAAACATTTTGACTATGATGTGTGCTCTTTCAGGGTCAGGAATAAATGTATTGTTACCATCCTTATCCATTGATTTCATATATCCTAAAGGCGGTTTACCTAACCATCTTCCGTCTTTACGCATTTTTTCAAATGAGCGTTTAACTGTATCGCTTATAGCATCAGAGTAGTATTTTGCTAATCCTAGATTTATTCCAAAGTGAAACTTTTCTGTAGCAGAAATACTAGAGTTTATTACGAGGTTATCAGAGACAAAATGAAGTTCAATCTTATCTTGCATTGCCAACTCATAAAGAATAGAAACTCGTTTATCAAAAACATTTCTAGAAAATCGGTCTACTTTATCAAAACAAACAACAACTTTTTCTTTTTGTTCTTTTATGCAATCTAAAA
>JBEBJP010000074.1:0-1574 GCA_040079825.1 Parcubacteria group bacterium | reverse complement strand
TGCTTACACAAATCCAATCTATTTTTATGAGGCAGATTTATGTCTAAAATGATGCAGTTAAAACTAGCCCTATCAAAATACTTTTCCGCTATTTTACCGTCAAAAGCAACAGTAACTTCCATTCCCTGTTCTTCCAATCCTGTTTTAACAGCATTAGCTACTATGGGCTCATCTTGGGCCAACAATAGTTTTATGAAAATAATTTAATGTTCACTTGAAACAGCTAAGAATCAAGGAAAGAGTTTCACCAAACAATACACCATAAAAAACAATTGCACAAAACCTTGCAAAATCAATAATTGAAAAGTGGTTGCAGTAGCTTCTAACCAATGACGCTGTGTAGGCAATCCTTGAAATGTATCTTGATTAACAATGAAATTAGGCGTATTCAGTTGATAGGTAAATAAAACAGCTATTAACAAACAAAGTGAAATGATGATATGGCCATGCATGATCCTTGAATCACCCCTTGATTCTTGGTTCAAAAACAAATGAAATAAAAAAGGCAAAATCAATAAAATCCAGTTGAATACTACCACATTTTGAAACTTAAACGTAAAATAAGTTTCTTGGTAGCGACTGTCTAAATCGGCGGTATTGGAAAATACCATAATGGACACATAGGCCATCAATGGCACCAACATCAACAGATTTTCCAATCTGAGAATAGATGGCTTGGGATATTCCAATTGTAATTGCATAGGTTTACGCAGGAAAAAAAATCCTGAACGTAAAATTAACACTTTTAGTATACATGTTGAAAAAATATAAAAAATTGCAGGTTTGTTAAAACTTTCTTTGCAAACATCTGTTTTATAACAGGTTACGTATCTATACAAAATTCAAAATATGTTCAAAATCAGCATGTTAACCCTTGCCCTTACCGGCATTTTCTTGGTTTCTTGTGCACAAACACCTTCAAAATTGGCTAAAATGAATCAATCTCCCATTCCCCCAGACATAAAAACCGATACTGCAACATTTGGCGAAGGCTGCTTTTGGTGTACCGAAGCTTTTTTTCAAAGACTCAATGGCGTATATAAAGTAATCTCTGGTTATGGAGGTGGTTTTGTAGAAAATCCCACATATGAACAGGTTTGTGACAAGAATACAGGGCATGTAGAACTTTGCCAAATTATATATGACCCTGCCGTTATTAGTTATGATGAATTACTAGAAGTGTTTTGGAAAACCCATGACCCTACCACTATTGACAGACAGGGTAATGATGCAGGCCCCCAATATAGGTCTGTGATTTTTTACCAAAACCCAGCCGAAAAAGAAAAGGCAGAATCCTATAAAAAGGCTTTAGACAAATCAGGCGCTTGGTCTAGTCCTATTGTAACAGGCATTGAAGTCTTTAAGAACTTCTATCCTGCTGAAAATTATCACCAGAATTATTATAATGATAACCAAAATCAGGGCTATTGCCGATTTGTAATTCAACCCAAGCTAGAAAAATTTGAAAAAGTATTCAAGAATAAGCTGAAAAAACATTAGAAACTGGTAAGGGGCAATCCGTATTTTTATGGAATGAACCTGAAGTACCTATTTTTTGCTTTCCTATTTATGGG
>JBEBJP010000073.1:0-1588 GCA_040079825.1 Parcubacteria group bacterium | reverse complement strand
TCTGTTTTCGATTGGGTGAAACCGATGCCAAAAAAATAGGCGAGGGGTTTTCTTATTTTGAACCATCGGATTTCCAAAATCTAAGTACCGGCGAAGCAATAGTGAAGATTGAACAAGCTGTGAATTCATTTAATTTGACAACCACAGCCATTGAGGAAAAGAGCGATATCAATAAGGTTAATTACATCATTGAGCAGTCCAGACGGAAGTATAGTAAGCCCAAACACGAAGTTGAAGCACGGTTATTTGAAAACCTGAAAGGACAACAGGTTGATGGAAACGGTAAGGAAACAAGTCATAATACGACGTCTGAGCCTATAAAGAAGATACCTACTACTCCTGAACCAACTATTATAGACGTTAATATTCCCCAGGAATCGCTTGTTGTATCCGCTGAATCAGTTTTGAAGCGAAAGGAAGAAACTCAGCATCGATATTATCAAAATTTCATTAAAAGGGTCGCTGAAGCTAGGGAGTATAAAGCTATGATTGAGGCGACGACACCTGACGGTAATGGTAGGGTCGACATACTATTAGAGAAAGGCGACCAATTAATCGCTTGTGAGATCTCTGTCACAACCAGCATTGATTGGGAAATACACAATATTAAAAAGTGCCTAAATGCAGGGTATCACACGATAATTTGTTGTTTATCCAACCCCAATTCAATTATAGAATTGAAGAATAGGATCGCAAAGGAATTTACTTCCTCTCAGTCGGAAGTTATTAAAGTAATACCTCCTGAAGAAGTTCCAATTTTTTTGGACTCCCTGACTATTCCAGATCAACCATTAGAAAAAACGATTAAGGGTTATAGAGTAAAGGTTGAATATGATACTCTTTCTGAAAAGGATATTAAGCGCAAGCAAGAGTCGCTAACCAAGATAATACTTTCATCTTCTAAATCTATTAAAACAAAACGAACAAAAAAATCATAAAACTCGACACTAATGGGTACATCAAAAGGGTGGCTGATTGCGGTAATTGTTCTGGTTGTTCTTTATGGATTGTTTCATATGCATAAATTGGAAATATTCCTCGACATGTTGTTTTTGATTTTGCTCAATAAAGTTATGCCAATAGTTATTGTGATTGCTATTATTATGTTTCTATTGAAATCATCAAAGAAGTAACTAGTGATAATATTACATGGCGCCCAAGACCCGAATCATTCACCTGGGCGGTTTAATTCCAATAGACCGTTTTATGCTCAAAATTAGAAGACAGGAAAACATATATAGATTAAAACAAAGGGGCATAAAATTGCGGCAATTATCAACCAAGAGTGCCCAACATATTTTAAATACAACTTTCGAGAACATACATTATTAGAATCAATATTGAAGACTTAGCGATATAAATTTTAATAAAATAATAAACCCTTTTTTATTAATTTTAATATGCCCTTCATTTATATAGATTTAATCATGCTTAAGTTATTTATCAACTAATCCTTTGAAGCTTTCAGATATGAATATTAATCAAAACATAATCAATGCTGTAAAAGATTTTGTTAATGCTGGAGATGATAAAATAAGGCTATCAATTGTAGAGCTACGTTGGAAAGAATTAAATACAGATGAAGCTG
>JBEBJP010000072.1:0-1593 GCA_040079825.1 Parcubacteria group bacterium | reverse complement strand
CCGCTTGCTTCTTTGTTTTCCCATCAAATGGTCGAAGTTCAGACCATAGCGTGATGAAGAAGAGATATAACACAAAGAGATTATTGAATTGGAAGCTAAATAATCTCTCAATCGTTTTTGAAAAATCGAAGCCACTGACCGTATAAGCAATTACCAAATTTAGATTAAGTGAAAGTAAGAAAAAATCCTTGAGCTGTCTTCCGTCAATATTTTTTATTCTAGAAACTAATTTAAAGAAAGCGACAAAAGCCAGATTCACCCCAATAGCAATCAACGGGACACCCACTATGTGAAAATAATATAATAATTCTGTTACAAAATTATTAAATAGGTATTTCCAGATATTAAAAATGAGTGCTCCTCCAATATAAACTGGTATTAAAACGACAGCGTAGTATAGTTCCGTGTGTTTATCTCGAACAAGACTGAATAGAGATTTCAGGATGAACAGAGAAATGAGGGAGCATGCGACCAAAAGAAAGAAAACCTCGACACGTTTTAAATGTATGTCATTCGACCCTAGGTTCAAAAATAGACCTGCTAACGCAACGTTAAATCCAATAATTTTTAAAATATCTTCGCGTTCGGCCAGATATTTCCTTGCAATTTGTCCAACTTCTTTCCATGTTGATAATGAAAAAACTCTCTGGAAAGAGAGTCCAAATTCTCGGAAGAGACTCCCATCAGTGTCACCCGTGTTCTTTTGGTCTTGTTCCGTTTGCATTTTTGTCAGCCTGAAATTAGGAATTCGCACCACGATCCATCGCTTCGTTGGCGAGCGCGTCGGCGTCGGAGTTTTCGGCACGGAAGACGTGTGTGAAAGTGATTTTGCCGAATACTGCTCCGGCCTGAATGAGCCGCGCGTATTGTGCTTTCATGACTGGATGTTTTATTTTGTAGACGCCATTCATCTGCTTCACGATGAGTTCGCTGTCGAGCTTCACGGCGACTTCCGTCGATCCCCTCTTCGCTTGGGGGACGAGTTTTGTGAGTTCTTCAAAGGCGAGGATGACCGCTTCGTATTCCGCAAAATTATTCGTGCGTGTTCCGAGAAATTTCGATACGCTCGCGACGGAGTTGCCGAGATGGTCGCGGATCATTGCCCCCGCGCCTGAGGGGCCGGGGTTTCCGCGTGAACCCCCATCTGCATGTATTGTGAAATTCATTTCGGTACTATACACCCCGTTCGCAAGTAGGGCGAAAAAACTAGTATCCAACCGCACAGGTTCAAACTTCTTTCATCTAGTGGAGTCGTGAGTAAAATAAAAAACCAGCGCTTCTTTTCAGAAGCGCTGGAAATTAAGAACATAGAGCTAATTAACCTCCTGTGTTACTTGAAGGTCGGATCAGGTATCGGATGGTTGGTCTCGGTTTCGTGGACAATATTACCGTCGAACATTGTGCCGCATATCTCGTGTACTTTTTCAAGTGAGCCTTGAGCGTTCTTGCAGGCATCGTATCCTGTTTGAAGCTGTTTCAACTTCTCAAGGAAGTCTTTAGCTCGCTGTACAAGCATGATGTGCTTATCAAAGTATGCTTCAACTTTTGGTTTGAGGGCATCGGCGGATTTCTTAAGTTGAGTAGATGCTTCGT
>JBEBJP010000071.1:0-1608 GCA_040079825.1 Parcubacteria group bacterium | reverse complement strand
TCTCCAGAGAGAATAAAAGAGTGGTCTTTTGGTGAGGTTACAAAACCAGAAACAATAAACTATCGTACACAAAGATCAGAAAAAAATGGTTTGTTTGATGAAAAAATATTCGGTCCAGATAAAGACTACGAGTGTTATTGTGGTAAATACAGAGGAATCCGATACAAAGGAATTGTTTGTGAAAAATGTGGAGTAGAAATAACACGATCTATTGTTAGGCGAGAGAGAATGGGTCACATTGAGCTAGCGACTGTTGTTTCTCATATATGGTTCCTAAAATCTATGCCAAGTAGAATAAGTTTAATTCTTGGTATACCTACTTCAGATTTGGAAAAAGTGATTTACTTTGCTGGATATATTGTCACAAAAGTTTCAGAGGAGGATAGAACAAGATATCTAAAAGATCTTGATTCTGAATACAAGGCAAAAGTTAAGTCTCTTCAGGATGAAAAAACAAAGGAAGCTGTAAAAGAAATGTTACTTACAGCAAAAAGAGAAATAGAATCAATCCAAGAAGGAAGAGTTTTGGATGAAGTTGAGTACTACAACTTTGGAATGAAATACGGAACAATGTTTGAAGCGTCTATTGGAGCTGAAGCTATTTTTAATATTTTCAAAAAAATAGACCTTTCTAAGTTGTTATCTCAATTAAAAGAAGAACTAGAAAAATCAACAAGTGTTGAATCTACAAAAGTAAACAAGCGTATCGCTGCTGTTGCTTCAATGATAAGTGCAAATCTTAGACCAGAATGGATGTTTCTAACTCATATTCCTGTTATACCTCCAGCACTAAGACCTATGGTTCCTCTAGATGGTGGTCGTTATGCAACATCTGATGTAAACGATTTATACAGAAGAGTTATAAACCGAAACAATCGTCTAAAGAAATTAAAAGAGATTCATGCTCCAGATGTTATTTTGCGAAATGAAAAAAGAATCCTACAAGAAGCGGTTGATGCCCTTATCGATAACTCAATAAGACATGGTTCAGCATCAGGCGCTGTTAACCAATCTCAAAGACGACCACTAAAATCTCTCGCAGATAATCTAAAAGGTAAGAGAGGTATTTTCCGACAGAACCTTTTGGGTAAAAGAGTGGACTATTCTGGACGTTCAGTTATTGTTGTTGGTCCAGATCTACACTTAAATCAGTGTGGTCTTCCAAAACACATGGCTCTTGAACTTTTCAAACCATTTGTTATTTCACAACTACTTGGAAAAGAATTAGCTTACAACATAAGAGGTGCAAGTAAACTTATCGAGGATGGTATTCCAGAAGTTTGGGCAATACTTGAAGACGTTATTTCTAATAGATATGTTTTACTAAACCGTGCTCCGACTTTGCACAGACTTGGTATTCAAGCTTTTAAACCAATTCTTATTGAAGGAAATGCTATACAAGTTCATCCATTGGTTTGTTCTGCTTTTAACGCGGACTTCGATGGAGACCAGATGGCAGTTCACGTACCTCTTTCTGATGAAGCTCAAATGGAAGCTCGTGAAATAATGGCATCAGATAAAAACATTCTAAAGCCAGGTTCAGGTGACCCAACAGTTTCAGCAAAAATGCTAGATATTGTTCTTGGTTGTTATTGGATGACAAAGGAG
>JBEBJP010000070.1:0-1622 GCA_040079825.1 Parcubacteria group bacterium | reverse complement strand
CCTATGCTTTTAAAAGTATTTTTGTTCATATAATTTATTTCAATGGCACCATACACTGCACATCTTTATCATCAAAATCCTTATACATCTCTAAACAATATCCTTGCGGGTCAAGATTTGGATTTTTAAGTAGTTTTTGAAATGCGTTACCAATGCTTTGTGGGTCTTTCATGTGGTCATCGATATAAATACTCATGAAATCCCCAGCTTTTATTATGAACGACTCGAGCCCTAGTTTTTCAGTCTCTCCAGCTTCTTTCACTTCTGCACACGCCTTGTAAATAATAACCCCTTCTTTGTTTGGATGCGAGATGCCAAAATATCGCCTCTCTTTTGAATCAGTTATAAGTGATTGTAATTTTTTATATGCGTCCATTACTCCATCTGGGAACGATGTGGCTGTGAGGCACATTACTTGTATATCTTTTTCTAAATTGTAGTTTTGCATACTATTAATAATTAAACTTAATTTTTATTATAAACATCTTCTAAAGTTTTTATGTCAAACTTCTTCATTTTCATAAATGCCTCTGTTACTTGCTTAATTTGTTCTTTGGTGCCTTCTTTCATCATTTTATTCATAACCGATGGTGCAATTTGCCAAGACAGGCCATATTTGTCCTTAAGCCAACCACAAGGTCCTTCACTGCCGCCGTTTGCGGTTAATGCCGTCCAATAATAATCGATTTCGTCTTGAGTGTCGCATATGACCATAAGTGAAATGGCTTCGTTGAATTTAAACATTGGTCCTGCGGTCATTAGACTAAGTTCTTGGCCCAATATTTCAATAGTTGCCATTTGCACAGATCCTGATGGAGTGTCTTCTAGCTCACCTCCATTACTTACTTTCATGTCAGGGAAAACAGATTTGTAAAAATCTATTATTCCTTTCATGTCTTTATCAAACCAAAGAAATGGTGTTAGTTTCTTCATAGAATTGTTCTTTTACTTTATTAATTTGTATGCTAATATAATAACATACCAAACAGTATGTAGTAAAGTATGTATGTGGAAAACTCAATGAAATCAAAAACACCAGAAAGAAAAAGACGAAACAAAGAAGTAACTAGGAAGAAAATACTAGATACTGCTTTTTGGCTGTTTTACAACAAAAGTTTTAATGATGTAAGTATAGACGATATAACAAAGGTGGCAGGTATCACCAAGGGGGCCTTGTTTCACTATTTTCCAAATAAGAAAGAGCTCGGTTATGCAGTTGTAGACGAAGTCCTTAAACCGATTACAATTGAGAAATGGATTAAGCCATTAGAAAAATTTGATAATGCCTTGGAGGGTATTCTCAGTTGTATTGATACGCACATGATACATTCTCCTAAAGAATACATACCTCTCGGTTGTCCATTAAATAATTTAATCCAGGAGGTTTCTAATACAGATCCAATATTTAGAAAGAAATTATCAGAAGTTTTAGATATATGGATTGATGGGATTAATATGCACCTAAAGCGAAGTCAAAAGCTTGGATATATTCACAAAAATCAAAATATAAAATTTCTTGCCAAATTTATCGTATCTTCACAAGAGGGCGCATATGGTATGTCCAAGGGTTATCAAAATTCAGAGATATTCAAAACACTATATGAGTCTCTCGAAAAATATTT
>JBEBJP010000069.1:0-1654 GCA_040079825.1 Parcubacteria group bacterium | reverse complement strand
ACACTGGCTTGGCTCGTCAGCCTGCGACTCACACATATAAACAAAAATAGCATCTCCATGCTATTTTTGAACCTTGTGCGCCCGGCAGGAATCGAACCCACATCACCGGTTCCGAAGACCGATACTCTATCCATTGAGCTACGGGCGCAGTAACACTTGATTGTACGCTATTTTACGCATTTGCCAAGTAAATAATGATATTATTAAAGCATGACACAATCTTTCTCCATACCAGAAGAAATAAAACAAATAACAGACAACCTTGAGAAGGGAGGTTTTGAGGCGTATTTAGTTGGTGGATGTGTTAGAGATCTTATGCTTGGGAAAATTCCAAAAGATTGGGATATAACAACAAATGCGAAACCAGAACAAATTATAGACCTATTTCCACACACATTTTACGAAAACACCTTTGGTACAGTTGGTGTTGTAACAGATGGTGCTTCTGAAGAGACTCTTAAGACGGTTGAGGTCACTCCATATCGAATAGAATCAGACTATTCTGACAGCCGAAGACCGGATTCTGTACACTTTGCAGATAAATTGGAGGATGATTTGAAACGTAGGGACTTTAACATGAATGCACTTGCGTATTCAGTGTCTCAAAGACAACTCATTGACCTTTATAACGGACAAAAAGACATTCAGGATAAAATAATACGCACAGTAGGGGATGCGGGCGAAAGATTTTCTGAGGATGCACTACGGATTCTGAGAGCAGTAAGGTTCCATGCGCAACTTGGTTTTTCTATTTCACCTGAAACAGAGAAGGGAATTGTTGAGAACGAGCACTTACTCTCAAAAATTTCACGTGAAAGGATTCGCGATGAATTTACAAAGATCATCATGTCAGAAAGACCAATGGATGGGATGCTCGCCCTGAAGAAATTTAACCTCATACGCTATGTTGTACCAGAATTAGAGAAAACGATTGGTATAGAGCAAAATAAAGCCCATTCATACGATGTGTGGGAGCATCTCATCCGAACTGTTCAGCATAGTGCTGATAAAAACTATCCACTTGAGATACGTCTTGCATCTCTTTTTCATGATATTTCGAAACCAGAGAGTAGGAGATGGGGAAAAGAACAAAATCAGTGGACTTTTTATGGTCATGAAGTACTCGGGGCACGTACGACCAAGAAAATACTTGAAAATTTAAAATATCCAAATAAAATTGTTGATAAAGTAGTGACTTTGGTACGGTGGCATATGTTTTTCTCTGACACTGAGCAAATAACCCTTTCTGCAGTCCGTAGAATGGTCGCCAATGTAGGAAAGGAAAATATCTGGGACCTGATGAATGTAAGAATTTGCGATCGCATAGGAACTGGTAGACCGAAAGAGGACCCGTATAGACTTCGAAAATACCATGCAATGATAGAGGAGGCGATGAGAGATCCAGTGTCAGTAGGAATGTTGAAAATAGACGGAAAAAAATTGATGGAAATTACCCAAATACCTCCTGGACCGAAAATTGGATACACACTCCACGCACTTCTCGAGGAAGTATTGGAAGATCCGACGAAAAACACTCCTGAATACATGAAAAAAAGGGGACAAGAACTTATGCAATTACCTGAGAGTGAATTAAAAGAACTTGGGGAGAAAGGTAAAGAATCTAAAGAAGAAAAAGATCAAGAACTTGTAGAAG
>JBEBJP010000068.1:0-1670 GCA_040079825.1 Parcubacteria group bacterium | reverse complement strand
GCAGATAAATATCCGCCAATAAACAGGGCAAGGCAATAACCTTTTTATGGTATTTTGAAGTGCTGCAGATGGTGGAAATAAAGGGAAGTACTTAGTGGAGGGAGAAAAAAGGAGTTGTGATGAACGGATTGAGATTGCAGTCCCTTTTGAAATGGACAAAAAACATTTGGCGAAGGCTGCCCCGGCCATCCCAAATTGCTTTTCCGCAGGATGCTGCGCACAAAAGAAATAAGAATAGCCGATATGATCCTTCTTTAATGCCTATATGTTGCCTGCTGGCCTTTCAAGGGCTAGTGATTGTAACTAATTATTCTAATCATCTCCCACTTGTCACCTGTTTTTTTCCAAATATGAATAAATTTTGGGCTACTGTCAAATTGTTCCTGTTGCCCACTTTCAGTGACATAAAATTTATGAACACCTATCTCAATGGCTCCAAAATCTTTTATTGGGTAAACTTCCACAGATTCTTTTACAAGTTCCCTTCTCATTTTCTTTGGTCTGCTAAAATTTTCAGTAAATAACTTTATGTTTTCATTATAGTCAGTATGTCCTGTCTTATCGTGGTAGAAATCAAGCTCAGGGCTAAACAAAGCTTTCAATTTCTCAATATTCCCTGAATTATATGCTTCACTAAAATCATCATCCATTTTTAAAATTTCGTCATATAAATTGTCAGTTTTTGCAGTAGTTCTACTTGCTACCATATCCTTTCCGTCTTGATGTAAAACCATAGTGTCTATTACTTGTTTCTCATTTTTCTTAAATTCCAGCTCTGCTTCAAACGCTTTTAAGAAAAAAAAGTCTTCCCCGTAAGGAAAAATTTCAAACTTGTCTGATTCCCCGATTCTCTGTGCATAGATATGGTTACCTTCTGAAAAAATATTCATTAAAAAATCAGGGCTAAATTCATAGGTGCCAAAATAATTCTTAAGTATTTTTTCGCCAATTTGAATTTCCTGTTTGATTTTTGGCTTACTGTATGGTTTCTCATATAAAATACAGAGAAGATTTTTTGTTATGGTATCAATTTTTTTGTTAGAAATATTATTTAACAGAATTATGCAGGTATTATCTTTTTCAAGTCGATAAATGTTTGAAGTAAAGCCCGGAATTGATCCATTGTGGAAAACAGATTTTTTTTCATAAAATGAATCAATCACCCAGCCATAACCAAAATCATTCTTGTAGGGAACAAATGCTAACTCCAGTGATGCCCTTTTTATAATTTTGTTATTCAGTAATCCAAGATGCCATTTTAATAAATCCAATGTAGTTGAATAGATTGCTCCACCAGCAAATGATACTGTAGAATCAACAATAATCGATGGCTTTACTTTAGTAATATCAGCGTAACCAACTGCCTTATTAGTATTTTTCAAGTTATTGAAATCAAAACCACTTTCCGTCATATTTAACGGTTTAAAAATCCAGTTTCTTACAATCGTTTCATATTTACTATTTGTAACCCTTTCGATGATATAGCCCAGTATTAAATACCCTGAATTACAATATTTCATTTTGGAACCTGGCGAAAACTCAAAAGGTTTATTTTCAAATAAAGCCATCATTTTTTCTTTGGTAGTCGGCTTTTCTAACTCAGTCTGCATAAAATTGACATCATCAGTATAGTTATAAATGCCTGATGTATGGGTTAAAAGATTATGTAT
>JBEBJP010000067.1:0-1718 GCA_040079825.1 Parcubacteria group bacterium | reverse complement strand
AAAATTCAATAAAGCAAAATTCAGGTCAAAGCCTACAACTTTAGGCCAGTAAACATGTGTGATTTGTATATTTAAAATACGGTGTCAGTTAGAATACATTATGGTTAAAGTTTGCTACATTTTCCTACTTTTATGTGCAAGTACAGTACATGGTCGAATGATAGAGCATAAAAAGGACCTGTTGAGAATTCCAAAAACTGGTCAAATTTGTGAACAATTCGAAAATGTGGGTAATAATGCTTTTCCAGGAGTTAAGAATGATGAAGATCCAAATTTTTCAAGAAATCAAGATACAGTGGGTAGTTGTACTGCATTTCCTTGGGTTGATATGGCTTGCAAAAAACTTAAGGATTTGGGTCTGTGGAAATATGATGATCAATGCTCTGTATCTGATTTTGAATTAAACATAGTAAAGCTTCGTGGACACCCTAATCATGACATCAAAGATTTTTTAGAAGAAACTCCAATCACCAATGCTGAAATGTATAAATATATGTTTGAAATTGGTTTCTGCCCTGAAAAAAAATTTCCTTCAGAATTCAAAGCTAATCCAAAAATTAATTTAGGTAATTATCGAAATCATTATGAAAGTTTTTCTGGTAAAATAAATACTGAAGCAAATATTTCGCTGCCTGGAGTGTGTAAAGAGTGTGAAGAGATGGCGCCAACCCTTTCTAAAGCAAATATGGAACTCATTATAAAAGCAGCCAAAAAACCAGGAATAGACAAACCTGATTTTGAGGCGCTAAAAAAAATGAACGAACTGGCTTGCCCGCCGGAGGTTCGAGTGAAGTTTCCAAAAAATTGGAAATTTGAAGTGCCGCCTGGGAATGTCGATATCAATCATGTTAGAAATCTGCTTGCTGAAAAAGAAGTTTTTAATGTCGCGATTGATGTACGTGTTCTAAAGGGTAAAGCTTCAGAATTGTCTAGATTAGATAATAAAGTCGTACCACACGAGGTGCTTGTAGCAGGGGCAACTGTTATTGACAATCGCTGCTTCTACGTTATTAAAAATTCTTACGGACTGAATTGCGCAGTGGGTTTCGATTCTAAAACAGGAACTAATTCATACGATACATCAGAAAGAATGTGTGATCCTAAAAGTGGTGCAATTTTAATTTCTGAAGAACTTTTATTGAAGTCGGCGGGTGACCTAAATTATTTAACAACTACAAATTAATTGAATTTTGAAGATATTTTGTAGGTATGTACCCTCTGTTAATTCGTAAATAAATTAAAGCGGCTGAATTGTTTCCAATGCACTTATCTTTGGCTATACAAATTCTGATGGTTCTTGATTTTGGAATCCAACCATCGCAAGCGCTTGATCAATCCGTGTAGTAGCTATAGGGTCAAGAATGGGATTTCCATTTAATTCATTTTCTAAATCATTGTAGTAATTTTTATGGATATTTGTTGGTTTTCCAAGTAGTGGATTTACATTAGATAAAGGATCAATTTTAGAAGTCGAAGGCGAATTACTAGTATTCACTGTAGTGTTCATTTGTTTTGCTAACGAATCATGTAATGTATTTGAACTGGACACAGATTTTCCTTTTTCTGCTGCGAACGTGGAGGACAGCGCTAAGTGACTAAGAATCATTTATATTACGAATAGTCCGTCAGATTTCTATGTTTATATTATTAATCTGTCGTCTAAATCAATTCTACTTCACTCTGCATCTCTACTTCCGCCTAAACGAAGACAAGTAGTC
>JBEBJP010000066.1:0-1763 GCA_040079825.1 Parcubacteria group bacterium | reverse complement strand
AATCTATACGCGACCTTGGTGAAATTTGAAAGTTCGTGGTTAGCTAATATTTAGTTTACATATAAAAAATGGATAATAAAAAGACCTTACCGTTAGAAATATTTTATATTTACTTTTCGCCCTACACAGCTCATGCCATAGAGATTGGGGGAGAGGTATATGCAACTGTTGAGCATGCGTATCAGTGTCAGAGATATACAGACAGGAATATAATTGAAGAAATCAAGAATGCACGTAGTCCTGTTAAAGCGTGGGAAATCTCAACGAAGTACAAACATCTGCAGATACCTGATTTTAAAAATGAAGACCATAAGCTCGTGGTCATGAAAATGCTTATGCGAGCAAAGGCAGATCAGCATGAGGAGATACGAAAGGCATTAATCGACTCAGGAGATTTAGAAATTGTAAAACACATTGTTACTTTTCCACCGGGAGATGGTTTTTGGGATGATGGAGAGGATAGCAAAGGATTGAATCATATCGGTCGTATGTGGATGGAGATTCGAAATGAGTTGCGTAATGAAAAGTAATCCACTTATCACTCTTTCTGCAGAAACTTTTTACATGTACAATATATGGAGTTTTAAGAAATTCGTTTTCTTATAACTTTTTTAGAAGCTTCGAAAGCATGACGATGCGAGACTGAGCGAAATTTCAGCAGAAATTTACGCGTATTCTAAAAAAGCTATAAGAAATAAGAATTTCATAACCTTTTCATCACATGGAACCAAAGTTTCAAACCTCATTCATCCCAAAAAATCCGGGAACTACATCAAGCATCACTGCGCCCAAATATTCTGGGAGTATTACGCTGGTACCATTGATTGCAAATATATTTTTTGTTCTAGCCATTCTTGCGTATGGTGGACTATTTGGATATGAAAAAATAATTCAGGCACAAATCAAAGATGTAGAAAATGAATTACAACTTGTACAAGCCACAATTGATGATGCAACAATAAAACAATTAGTGACAGCATCTGATCAGTTGAAATCAGTGAAGCATTTACTCGGTACTCATGTTGCCGTTACCAATATATTTACTCTTTTACAGTCAAAACTACTACCCGGCGTTCGGTTCAAGACATTTGAGTTTGTAAATAATCAGGATGGAAGTTTGAAAATCACTGCAGATGGGGAAGGTCAGTCATATGCCATCATTGCATTACAGTCAAATTTATTTCGATCTACTGATTACTTAAAAAATCAAAAGTTCGATAGTTTTGAATTGACCGAAAAGGGTACAGTAAACATTAAGTTTCAGGCGGATCTTGACCCAAAATTACTTTCGTATACAAGGGCTCTACAACCAACCACTGAGGCAAATACCAAAGATACGACTCAGACACAGGCTGTATCTACAACAACATCGACACAATAATCTTATGAAAAATTCCATTCCATTTATTCTCATACCTCTCAGTATTGCGGTCATATATTTTTACGTATTACCTCAGTATTCGACGATAACAGATCTTCGGGTTAAAAAAATACAACTTCAGGAAACAGTGGCAAAGACAAAAGAAATGTCTGCACTGAGTCAAGATCTCCTTGCCCAATATAATGCAATTCCAGAAAATGATAAATTGAAAATCCAGAATATGATTCCCGCGCATTTTGATTCAGTTAAACTTATTTCAGATATTAACTCAGTCGCTATAAAGCATGGGATGAAGGTGAAAACAGCAAAAGCTGAAGATACATTTAAAAATGTTCAATCACAAGTTGATGTATCAGGGAGTCAGGCATCCACTCCATATAAG
>JBEBJP010000065.1:0-1871 GCA_040079825.1 Parcubacteria group bacterium | reverse complement strand
AACTGGTGGTGTTGCAGTGATAAAAGTTGGAAGTGCGACAGAAACAGAGATGAAATATCTGAAGTTGAAAATAGAGGATGCTGTTAATGCAACCAAAGCAGCGATAAGCGAAGGTATAGTTTTGGGTGGCGGTGTGGCGCTTGCAAAAGCAAGTCATAAAGTTAAAGCAAACTTTAATAAGACAAACGAAAAGAAAGATTCTTCAAAAGAGTTCAAAGCTGGTTACGAAATAATACTAAACGCTTGTGAGATGCCTTTGCGACAGATCGCTATAAACAGTGGCAGAGGAGATGGAAGTATTGTTTTGGAATATGTTAGAAACAGCAAAGGCAACGGTGGTTACGATGCGGGCAAAGATGAAATGGTTACTGATATGTTTGTTGCTGGAATCATTGACCCTGTAAAAGTTACTCGAACAGGTTTGGAAAATGCATCTTCTGCTTCAGCTATACTTCTTACAACTGAAGCGGCTATAGCAGAGGAACCAAAAGAGGATAAACCAGAAGTGTCTAATATGGGTGGTATGGGCTATTAATTCTGTTATAATTACTATTCGCTTATTAAATAACTAAAAAATATGGAACCAACACAAAAATCATTCCTACAGAGAAATAAAACTTGGATTATCGTTTTGGCCGTTATTGCATTACTAGCAATATGGGGAGTTTCAAAATATAACTTTTTTATTAGACAAGGTGAGGTAATTACGGCTCAATGGGCACAAGTTGAAAACCAATACCAAAGACGCTTTGACCTTATTCCAAACATTGTAAACACAGTAAAAGGTGTGGCAAAACAAGAGCAAGAAGTTTTTACCGCTATAGCTGACGCAAGAACAAGATATTCAGGCGCAACAACTCCGGATCAAAAAGCAACAGCTGCAACACAGGTGGAGGGTGCTTTGGGTAGACTCTTGGTTATTGCAGAAGCTTACCCAACACTACAGTCCTCACAAGCATACAGAGATCTTATCGTTACATTGGAGGGAACAGAAAACAGAATTTCAGTTGAGAGAATGAAATACAACGATATGGTTCGCGTGTTTGATACAAACGTAAAAACATTCCCAACATCACTGCTTGCAAGTATCTTTGGTATAGAAGAGAGAGCTTATTTTGAGGTTCCAAAAGAGAACCAAGCAAACCCGCAAGTTAACTTTTAAATCTCTTTCTCATCACATTTTTTTTCTAGTAACAGAATAATTTTGTGCTCAAAATTTTCTTTCTACTCACTCTTTCACAGGTTCCGTAGATACTAGAAAAAATTGTGATTCAACGAGATTTTCGTAAATTATGAAAAAATATTTTCTCCTAGCTATATTTTTGCCTGTACTATCTTTGGCTTTTACTGTACCTGAAAAACCAACTGGTTTTGTGCAAGACTATGCAAACATACTTACTAAAGATCAGGTTTCGCAACTAGAAAATAAACTATCACAGTATGAGAAAAGTACTACAAACGAGATTGCTGTTGTAACGATTCCTTCTTTGGATAACGATGCAATAGAGAATGTTGCTCAGGAAATATTTACCAAGTGGCAGATAGGAAAGCAAGATAAAAATAACGGAGTACTGCTTCTTATTTCTTTGGCGGAAAGAAAAACTAGAATACACACAGGATATGGAGTCGAAGGCGATCTAACTGATATAGGAACTTCATATATACAAAGTGAGGTCATAACCCCTGCTTTTAAACAAGGAGACTATTTTGGAGGTATAAACAGTGGATTGGATAAAATGATTGAAGCTCTTGGTGGAACAGAAATAATTCCCGAAGATTACTCTACAAACAACTTATTAGAAAAAATTCCATGGGAGTTTGTTTTGTTTTTAGTTTTTGTAGTTTTGCAATGGATAGGAGCTATACTTTCT
>JBEBJP010000064.1:0-1877 GCA_040079825.1 Parcubacteria group bacterium | reverse complement strand
GTCGGAAGGGGGGTCTTGCGGGGGGGTGTTTCGTGGAAACCTAGTCGGCTTCCACGATAGAGCACTCACTGATCGAATTGCAACTGCCCGAAAGCGGGCACGGAGTTCCTCCTGTTGGACCACTGACGTGGAAACAGGATATCCCGCGCCGAGTAGTGTTTGAGCTGATCACCGGCAGTGGAAGATCTCCCATGTTCATGGAGAGAAGAGCGGGGTCATCGAATCGACGTCCCTTCTGTCCAGCCTCATAGAGATCCAGTGAGACTTGCCGAGCCAGCGAGCGAGTAGCCATAACGCCTCCGACTTCCCTATATGCCCACATTGGCATAAGGGTTCTTTTATATTATTAAACTAACAAGCCCAACTGTCAAGAAAAATCACTTTCTTTTCAACATTTCTATCTCCTCGAGTACCTTTTTCAAAACATTCTCGATGCTTTCTAGTTTCATTTTTTCTATATTTTCTGAACTATCCACAACATTTTCTTTCTCTATCTCATCGACATCATGTTGGATTTCATCCACGTCAACAGCAATTTCATCAACATCTTCCTGAATCTCATCCACATCATGTTGGATTTCCTCAATATCATCTGAAATTTCTTCTACTTCTTCTGCAATACCTTCGATATCCTCCTCAACCTCCTCCAAACTCTGAGTGTTTTCATTAACAGTCATCTGTATAAATATAGAAAGGTATATAGCCTCCAGTGACACAACTGTTGTCAGCACGAGCAAAACAGTATCGAACTTCACACCAAAGAAAGACAAACCGAACATTATTGCAAAAAATATTGTATGGAGTACAACAGAAGTTCTAGACCCAACCCATTTTGTAAAATTTCTTTCCCAACTCATATATTACATTGAGAGTATCCAAGCCGTAATCATGATTGCTACCAACTGGAAACTTAACATTATCAAAATCTGCTTTAACCAATATTTCTTTTCTGTATTTGCCCAAACTACACTACCTATTTGTATTGGAGCAATAAATCCAACCCAGATCCAGAAAGCCAAATGATAAATACTAAATGCTGTAACATATGGAACTAGATTTGCAAAAGCAACTGTAGTCAAAAATGTTAGGACTAACTGAAGTCCGTAAAAAGGTGCCATTTCTTTTTGCATTTTCTTTAGTTCCTCTGGAGGAATATTTGTACACTCCATTATCTCCATCCAGATTTTTCCAAACAAAACTGGTGAATACCAAAGCGCCCCAAGAACAAACTGAACTACTGTTGCGACTGCTACTAATACATAGTTAACTTCCATAAATATTTATTTAATTATTAATTTAATCCAAACATTTTAACATAAAACCCTATTCATTATCCAAAATGTGCCAAAGATAGAGAGTGAGAGTCGTGCGGTCGCCTGCGTGAGGCTCGGCGAGTTTGAGCATTTGTTTTTCGGAAGGGAGAGATTTTAGTTTAAAAGCTTTTTGAAAACCTTTTTTTGTACCCAAATCCCCTAGCGGTAAAATGTCTGGTCGGTTGAGTGCAAAAATTAGAAACATATCTGCTGTCCACGACCCAACACCTTTTACTCGCACGAGATGTTCTTTCACCTCCTCATCTGACATTTTGTGAAAGTTTTTCTGATCTATTGTTTTTTCTACAAATTTTTCCGCAAGGTCTGTGAGATAGCCTAGTTTCTGTGGAGATATTCCAGCACCGCGCAGCTCAGCAGTTTTTAGTTTCAGAAAATTCTCAGGAGTTACTTTCTTTCGTCCAAAAAGTGCAAGAAACTTTGCCCGTATCGCATTCCCCGCTTTTGTAGATATCTGCTGGCCAATAATCGCATTCGCCAGCGACAAAAAAGGATTCTCCGTTGGAGTTAGTTTTCTCAGTTTCTTTTTATCAATCTTTAGTTTCA
>JBEBJP010000063.1:0-1926 GCA_040079825.1 Parcubacteria group bacterium | reverse complement strand
CTATTTTATTTGGGTGGTACAGAAATACCACTGAAATAAAAAAACTTTTATTTGAGAGTGAAAAAATTAAGAAAGTCAAAGAAAACCATCCTTATGATCTCGTAGCATTAAGAGAGTTAGATAGTATACTTCAGCATCAGGTAAGGCTATTGAATCACTACGTGACTGGGAGTCTTTATAAAGAGGGACCTTATATCAAGTGGTTTTATAAGGGAAAAGAGAAAATTATTAGTAATAGAAAGTCATTCAATAAACAACTCAGCTTAATATGCCGGGAAGTATATAGCAAGGTGCCTGTCTATAAGAATGAAATGATTACTAAAACCAGGCTGTCTAGCCCCATCCAGACCGCCAGAAAGAACTTTGTAAGATCATTGGTAGAAAACTGGGAGAAAAAGGATCTAGGATTTGAAGACAGTAAATTTCCACCAGAGAAAACTATCTACCTTTCTTTGCTGAAGGATACAGGCATTCACAGAAGCGAAAAGGGGATATTTAGTCTTGGTGAACCTAAGAATGAAAAACTAGGATTTAATTTTCTTTGGCAAAATTGTATGGAATTTCTTTCATCTACCTATACAGGAAAACGG
Source organism: Parcubacteria group bacterium (assembly GCA_040079825.1). Lineage (GTDB taxonomy): Bacteria > Patescibacteriota > Minisyncoccia > Phycocordibacterales > DATDWN01 > C7867-006. The sequence goes on along the minus strand of JBEBJP010000063.1, from coordinate 1,336 downwards.
AATTTGAAGGAATTATTTGACTCGATATCAGTCGCACCTTTTAAATTGAAAAAAGGGTTTATCGATTTTTGGATTCCAATTTTTCTCTGTGCCAAAAAAGATGATTTCGCTCTATTTGGCAAAGATGGCTATATTCCTTACCTCACCTCTGAAACACTTGAACTTGTTACGAAGGATCCTGAAGATTACTATATCAAAGCCTTCAATATTGGAGGTGTTAGATTGAATCTTTTTAACGGATATAGGCAGCTTTTGAATCAATCATCTCAAAAGAACCCCACAAACAAATTATTTGTAGATACAATACGACCATTCCTTACTTTTTACCGAGGACTGCCAGTATATGCAAAAAAAACAACCAAACTTGATAAAAGAACTATTGCGCTTCGCGAAGCAATAGCTAAATCGAAGGACCCCGAAGACAGCTTTTTTGTACAGTTTCCAAAAGCAATGGGATATGAGATTCATCAGTTGAAAAAAAATCCAAAGCTATTAAAAGAGTATAGCAGCAGGTTTCAGGAAAGTATCAAAGAAATAAGAACCTGCTATGACGAACTGATAGGACGCGTAGAGAGTTTCATTCTAAATGAAATATTAGGAAAGAAATTTAAATTTCCAGTCTATAGGGAACAGCTTCAACAGCGTTATCTCAATCTGAAACCATATCTTTTACTTAGCCACCAACAAGTATTTTACCAACGGCTCTATTCAGAAATTGAAGATAAAGCGAGTTGGTTAAATTCTATTGTGCAGGGATGTCTTGGCAAGACGCTAGACGAAATCAGTGATACCGAGGAACAGATATTGTATGATAAATTAAGAGACACTTTCCATGAGCTTGACAATCTCACCGATATTAGCAACAGCGGTTTCGATATTGATAAGGAAATTGCTTTTAAATTTGAGATAACATCATTTGTTGAAGGTCTTAAAAAGAATTTGGTGAGAATACCTAAAAGCAAGACTAAACAGCTCATACAGTTGCATAGTGTGATGAAATCTAAATTATCATCTGATCGGCAACTGAATATTGCAACATTGGCTAAAATATTAGAAGAACTATTGGATCATGAAAGTTAGACATGTATTGGGTATTTCTGGCGGAAAGGACAGCGCTGCTCTGGCTATTTATCTACGGGATAAATATCCCAGGCTCAATATTGAATATTATTTTTGTGATACAGGGAAAGAGTTGCCGGAAACATATTCATTAGTAAAAAATTTAGAAACTTATTTAGGAAAAAAAATAGCTCGAATTCTAGCTGCAGGCGGAAGTCATGAGGATCCTTTTGATCACTATTTGACGTATAAGGGAAAATTTCTTCCTTCTAATATT
>JBEBJP010000062.1:0-2005 GCA_040079825.1 Parcubacteria group bacterium | reverse complement strand
TTATCTTGCTTTCATTCATGATTACATTGTACTACGAATTTTGTTCCAACTCATCCTTTTTGGATTTTATGGCTAGGATTTGAGATGGATCAGATGTAATTATCTGGTCTTCTGTATAGGAAGCTATGATTTTTATAGCCACATGCTTAAGTCCTGCAAAGAATATCCCCTCCCCAACATCGGATTCTAGAAGTAAGTATTTTTCCTCATCCGTAAGGTTGAAAGTTTGTTGGAGTTTGTCCATTGAGGTTGGAGACTGTTTCAAAAGCACTTGGATTGAGGAGTTTGTGATAATAGGCACACCATAGGGTGATTTCATGAAATCGTCCACATCTTGAGTTATAGTCGCTAATCCTAAGAAGTATTTTCTTCCACGTTTTGCTAGAGAAAGTAGGAATGATGCTGTGTCTTCTGATTTCATCATCCACCAAGCCTCGTCTATAACCAAAAGTCTCTTTTTAAGCTTCTTTCTAATCATGTTCCATATATAATGCATGATTATGTACATGGCGATAGGTTTGAGCTCATCTTCCATATCTCGTACAGAGAAAACAATAAACTTTTTGTTTATATCGATGTTTGAAGGTTTGTTTATAAAGCCTGCCCAAGTACCTCGTGTGTATTTTGTTAGTCTTTGTGCTAAAGAGTCTCCCCCTTCCATACCAGATAGAACAAGTTCAAAGTCTGACATAAGTGGAGGTTCTACATTTTCAAAATTTGAATCAGCAGTAATGTCTTTCAGTGCATAAGTCTCGGTGATAGCTCGGTCGATAATAGCATCTTCTTCTGGTGTCAGGCCTCCCATCATGATTCGGAACAATCCCACTAGGTTTATAATATTTGAGCGAAGAACATTTGCAAAAGACTCCCCTTCTCCAGGTGCTGGAAGTTCAAAAGGATTTATGTGGTGTTCAGAGTTTAATGAAATGTTGAAATATCTTCCACCAACTGCTTCGGCTAGGTACTCATACTCTCTTTCTGGGTCTATCACAAGAACATCTGTATCAAACATTAGAGTACGTAGAATTTCGAGTTTTGTAGCATAAGATTTTCCAGCACCAGACTTTGCAAATGTTATAGAGTTGTAGTTTTCAAGAGAAAATCTATCGAAAAGAACAAGAGAAGAGTTGTGTCTGTTTATTCCATAAAGAATTCCTTTGTCAGATGTTAGGTCAAATGAAACAAAAGGAAATAAGCTGGATAAAGGTGAAGAGTTAAGTTTGCTAAACACCTTAAGTTCATCAGAAGCTAAGGGTATAGTTGTTTTGAATCCTTGTTCTTGTTGGAAAAGTGCTGGTTTTACATAAACAAGCTTTGCCTCGAGTATGGATTTTATTTCTGATTCAACTTTATCCAGTTCTCCTTCAGAATCGGCGTACAGAGTTAAATATAAACCAACATCAAATAGCCTTTCCTGGGCTTGTTGTAGCTGGTCTCTAAGGTTCTCAAGATCTTGGTATGCTGTATCAAGCATAGGGTTTCTAACAAGACCCTTTGCCTCTCTTGTGTTGATTTGACTTTGAACTTCAGCTACTTTTTTTTGAAAACTTCGTAGTACTTGAGAAGTTTCTATGGGTTGTACAAAAATTCCGATATCAAAAACCTTATCCAGGTTTATTATTGGAGCAAACCAACTTTCTGATAGATATCTTGGGTATGATATTACAAAGAAAGATCTAACAACCTTTTCACCAAGGTTTATTCCTTTCGGAGTTACTTTAAGGGCACTTGGAGCAATAACATCTTTTAACTCCAATGCAGAAGAATCATATATCTCTTGTGGTAGTATCGTTGAGATATTTTCTTCTTCCTTTTTTCCTTTTAAAAAATCAAATATTGCCATGGTTTTATATAACTAGCTCATTTTAATAGGTTTTTCTGTGTCTCCTGGATTAAATATTTTATAGAACAATTCTATCACCTCTTCTTCCCCCAGACGCACCGCTCGTACCCCACATCTTACCAAACCTTGTTCCACGACAGAGATTCTTTGTTCAAGCTGAGT
>JBEBJP010000061.1:0-2015 GCA_040079825.1 Parcubacteria group bacterium | reverse complement strand
GACTCCAAGGAGGTTTGAAAATTATGATTTCAAAAATATATTCAAAAAACAATAATCCTGATGAACTTGATATTGTTGGAATCGTACAAGCTATTTGTCAGAAATATGATGTGCCTGCTTTTACACATGAAATAGTCATTGAGAAGGGAGCAATTCCTCATTCGCATCCAATTCTTACTCTGAACACTAGGGTGAAAGATGAAAGATCTATTCTTGCCACTCTCACTCATGAGCAGTTCCATTGGTATGCGCAAAACCTTATAAAATATAATGAGTGCATCACTTACTTAAAAACTAAATATAAAGATGACGGGGAACATAATAAATCAGGCACACATCCTAATAGCTATTGGGAGCACATCATTGTTTGTTTCAATACTTACACATATTTAAAATGGTTAGTTACTCCAGAAGACTTAACTTGGATATATGATCAATGGCAACCATATCCAATTCTTGAAAAGCTTATTCAAGAACATTACGAAGAGTTCAAGGAAGACCTAGGAAAGTTTGATGCGATTCTTATCAAGTAATTATTATTTACCTATTCCGAGGAGGGTCGAAATGGTAGACTTAAAAGCGTCAGAAAAGCCTTATTGGGTCTCACTGAGAAAAGCACGAGACCGAGGAGGCCAGCAAAAATACTGAAAGTATTTTTTCGGTGAGACAGCAGAGTCTGGGAGACTCTGCGTAGGGAATCGAAGCCTGTTTGAGATATTTTTGGATTTTAAGAATAAAAATATCCAAACAGGGTACTGATCCTGTAAGGATCGATTTCCTGTCTTAAATCGAAGATTCCACCCTGTCTCCCAGCTTTGAGCGGAAATAAATTTTAAATTACTTTACAAACGGCTCACCCCCTGAGCCGTTTAGGATAATTATTGAGAGAGTTAATTTACTTGACTTTTTATAAATATTGTGATAGAATTAAATCAGGAGAGTGTTTCATGCCTGAAGCGCCGATGTCGTTCAACTATCGTGCCATGATCTACGCTGCTGTGGCCACGATGTACTTCTACCGGAAGGATATCCTTCCACTGGCTGAAGGGGAGAATCTTGGGTCGTTCTACCAGAAGAATCGTGCGGTCATGGATCGTGTTTGTGAGGAACTCAATAACCTCTTCGGTTACGAGCTCTCTCACGAGCAGGTCGGCAAGGCGATTCGCGCCTACATTTGTCCGGCGCAATCTGTAACGGAGCGTCCAGCCGCGACGCTTCAATCATAGAGAACGGCTGGTCACGCTGACTATCAGGGGGGTCTTCACGAGACCTCCCTGTTTTTATTTGTGAAAAAATATTTGTGGCAGGAGTTTCCATTAAAAGAACTTTCTAAGAAAATTTATAACCTGATGGAATAATAATGCCGCTCCGTTTTCTACACCCGCTCCTAAACGGCTCACCCCCTGAGCCGTTTGTAATAAATCCACATCCATCTCGTCTTTGTTAGGATACAGTGTTAATATTCTAATATGGAAACAAATCAAACAAATCAAGGGAATCTTTGGCCGAAGCATTTTTCGTGGTTAACAATTGTTTTAGCGATTCTATCTGTTGTTACTTTTTTCTTAATTTATAATAAAAATGGTTATTACGATGTAACCCCTATGGGAATAATGGGTAGTACAGTTACGGATTATGCTACACGAGAGGCAATGCCCCCGGTAGCTGTTATGGGAGAGGCACAAGTAATTTATGACTCTGGCACAGCTTATAACAAAGGTGGAGGTATGATGTATCCATATCCATATCCGAACCCAGCAGTTCCAGTTTCTGATACAAGAGAATTTTTGAAAACATACTATAGTGCATACATGAGGACTCGCAATGTGCAGAGTCTTACAAACAGAGTTGAGACAGTTGTGCGTGGATACGATGGACGTATTGATAACCAGTCCAGTTCTGAAAAATATGGTTCTGTGAGTTTTGCTATGCCACAAGGTAAGTTCAGTGCATTTAGAGCAGAGCTCGAGAGTCTTATTGGTAGTAGGTTTATAAATATTAACATTTCTTCACAA
>JBEBJP010000060.1:0-2076 GCA_040079825.1 Parcubacteria group bacterium | reverse complement strand
GTAAAGATGCTGAAGCTCTTTTGGAAAAAGCTGGAATTATCGTAAATAAAAATACTATACCCGGAGAGACTCGTTCACCGTTCGATCCATCTGGAATCCGCTTGGGTAGTCCAGCAGAGACAACTCGAGGCAAAAAGGAAAAAGATTTTGTGAATATTGCTAGAAAAATCGATAAAGTTCTAAGAGGTAAATAAAAATAACCTGACTTTATAAACTTTCTATCGAGTGGTATTATACGTGAATGGAACTAAATGAATATCAAAAAAGGGCAGTAGAAACTGCTGTATATCCGGATAAATACAAGATTATTTATCCCGCAGTTGGTTTGGGAGATGAGGCCGGTGAAGTCTTGGGTAAGGTCAGTAAGTGGTTAAGAGGTGATGACGGTGACGGAGAAATGACTCAAGAAAGAAAAGAAGCTATTAAATTAGAGCTTGGTGATGTATTGTGGTTTGTCTCCAATCTAGCAAAAGATATAGGATTTTCTCTTGAAGATGTGGCTGTTTCAAATATAGATAAATTACAATCTAGAAAAGAGAGGGGTGTTATAAGGGGTGACGGTGATAATAGGTAGTTTAATGAAAGAAAATCTTAAAAAAGAAATAGAAAATATTCTAAAAAATCTTGGAGTACAAAATCCAAAGGTTAATTTGACCGTGACTGAAAATACAAAGTTCGGAGATTATTCAAGTAACGTCGCTATGGCTTATGCAAAAGAGCTTGGTAAAAATCCTTTTGATTTGGCTGAGGAAATAAAGACTAAAATAAGTATGGCAGGTGTAAAAGTGGAAGTGGTAAAACCTGGGTTTATAAACTTCTTTTTTTCACCAGAGTACTTTGCTGAAAAGTTAAAAGAAACTGAAATAAAAAGCGGTGTTTTTAAAGGGCAAAAAATTATTATTGAATATACGGTTTGTAATGTGCTTAAGCCGATGCACATAGGGCATCTAATGGGCAATGTGATAGGCGAGTCACTTTCTAGAATTATTGAATCAACCGGTGCTGAAGTTAAAAGAAATAATTATCAAGGAGATAGCGGTTTACATATAGCCAGAGCTATTTGGGGGATAATGAAGTCGGGTGGAAAAATTGAGGGCACTTTGTCTGAGAAAACAAAATATATAGGGGAAGCATATGCTTTAGGAGCTAACTCATACGAAGATGACGAAGTTGCAAAAAAAGAAATAAAGGAGCTAAACGAAAAAATATTTAAAAAGGAAGATGAAAATCTAAATGAACTATATAAATGGGGTAGACAGATTTCTCTGGATCATTTTGAAGTTTTATATAAAAAACTAGGCACAAAGTTTGACTACTACTTTTTTGAAAGTGAAGTGGCAGACGATGCTTTGAAAATTATTCGGGAATGGGTTACTAAAGGAGTTTTTGAAGAAAGTGACGGGGCAATTGTTTTCAAAGGAGAAAAATTTGATCCGAAATTGCACACTAGGGTTTTCATAAGTAACCAGGGTCTTCCAATGTACGAGGCAAAAGATATAGCTCATGCTATAAGGAAATACAATACGTATAAATTCGATAAATCTATTATTGTTACAGCAAACGAGCAGAGCGAGTATTTTAAAGTTGTGCTGAGGGCTATGCAGGAGATTAATCCAGAGATTGCTTCCAAAACTAAACATGTCGCACACGGACTGCTTAAACTTCCAAGTGGTAAAATGTCATCTCGTAAAGGTAATACTATTACTGGAGAAACTTTAATTGAGGATGTGGAGTCCATGGTTCAAGATAAGATTAAAGACAGAGAATTTAATGAAAAGGAAAAGGCTGAAATTGCTGAAATTGTAGCTATTGGTGCAATAAAATATTCTATACTCCGCCAGGCAATAGGCGGAGATATTATTTTTGATTTTGATAAATCGATTTCTTTTGAGGGTGATTCTGGTCCGTATCTGCAATACAGTGCTGTTCGAGCTAACTCATTACTCGAACGAGCACAATTTTCAATTTCTAATTTTCAATTTTTAATTCCAGAGGGTTGGAAGACTACAAATCTTGAAAGATACATTGAGAGGTTCCCAGATGTGTTAGAGCGGGCTGGTATGGCTGTCTCTTATA
>JBEBJP010000059.1:0-2087 GCA_040079825.1 Parcubacteria group bacterium | reverse complement strand
TAATCCTTTGGTCCGCGGTTCAAGTCCGCGACGACCCACCAATAAATCAAAGGCTTGCAGAAATGCAGGCTTTTTGCTTTTAAGTTAGTAGGCCATTAGTAGACTATCTGTGTTATGTTTTTTTATATCTACTCGGTAAAGTATTTTTAATGAGATAGTAAACAACGGTCGATAAAGGGTGTTGCAGGATGATAACTTTCTGGCCATGCGGTAACCTGCCATTCATGTTCATGACATAATGTGCTTTGTATATTCATAGCACCGTGCTATTTGCTCGGAGGTGTAACAGTAATTTATAAAGGGTTATATGGATAAGATAACGGCATCTCTTCTAGAAACTTTTTCTGGCCAATACGAAATAGAAAAGATAAAAGAGTCCACGCAATTTGAACACTTTGCAAATTACTCAATTATTTCTAAGTTAAATAGATCCAGTTTTGAAATTGAGGATATTCACACTGGCAGCGGCGGTGATTGTGCCATTGACGGTCTTTGCCTAGTAGTGAATGGAAAGATCGTTACGGAGATCGATGAACTAAACGAAGTTGTAAAGGGGCCCGGGCATCTCGATGCAGATATAATATTTATCCAATCAAAAACGACTTCTTCATTTAGCGGCTCAGACATTGGGGCATTCATACACGGTGTTAAAGATTTCCTTTCAGATGACGCAAAGTTAGTTCAGAATGAAAAAATAAAAAAAGTTAAGTCTATTTGGGATGGGGTTATATCGATGTCATCCTATATGGTTAATCGACGCCCTAATTGTCGATTATTTTATGTTTGTACTGGCCAGTGGGTAGGTGATCAGAATCTTCAGGCAGTCATTGATAGTGGAAAAAAAGAGATAGAGTCAATCGGCATATTTGATGATGTTTCCATAACTCCCAACGGAGCTAGTGAAATACAAAAGCTTTACCATGAAACAAAGAATAAGCTTTCAACCACAATAACCTTTCAAAGTCGAATAACTCTCCCTGATATTGTTGGTGTAAAAGAGGCGTATCTTGGAGTTATTCCATTTTCAGAATTCATTAAGCTAATTCAAGATGAGAATCAAACAATTCACAGTATATTTGATGATAATGTTCGTGATTTTCAAGGCGAAAATGCGGTAAATAAAAAAATTAAAGAGACTTTGGCGCTTAAGAAATTCGATTTGTTTTGTGTATTAAACAATGGGGTTACAGTGGTAGCGTCATCACTAACCCCAGCTGGAAACCGTTTTACTCTTCGAGATTACCAGATAGTAAATGGTTGCCAAACTAGTAATGTTTTACACGAGTGTCAGAAAATTGAGGGCATTAATGGGGTGAGTGTTCCAGTTAAAATTGTGGTCACAGAAAACGATGACATAAAGACCGAAATTACGCTTGCAACCAACAGCCAAACAGAAGTTAGAACTGAACAACTTGAAGCGCTTAGTATTTTCCAGAAAAGACTGGAACTTTACTTTAATGCAGAGAAAAACAAAATACGCCTGTATTACGAAAGAAGGTCGCAACAATATAATTCGCTTTCTAATATCAAAAGAACACAAATAATTTCCATCCCTATACAAATTAAGTCTTTTGCTTCAATGTTTCTAAAATCCCCGCACCTTGTTTCTGGTTACTATGGAACTATAGTAAATACGTTTAAAGCACGTATTTTCGCAAGCGATCACAAATTTTTGCCATACTTTGTTAGTGCATTATGTTACTTTAGAATCGAACAGTTCTTTAGAGGCGCTGAACTACCTGCTGAGTATAAAAAAGCAAGATTTCATATCATGATGCTGGTAAAAATGATTGAGATGGGATGTGAAGAGGTTAATTATAATAGCAATAAAATAGAACAAATGTGTGAGGTTTTTAAAGAAATGCTTCTTGATGATAGCAGGGCACTTGCCTCATTTTTATTAGCAACTGAAATATTTAAGAATTCCGGTCTTGATCTTAGTAAAAAACAATATAAATCAGAGTCTGAAACTGACATGTTAATAAAGGCTGTTGAAACACATAACAAGTTGAATAAAAATCCCACAGTTAAAATCATTTAATTTTAAATCTGGAAGCAGAATAAATGATTTCCACAACGCTTATTTC
>JBEBJP010000058.1:0-2262 GCA_040079825.1 Parcubacteria group bacterium | reverse complement strand
GTATAAGACCTGAATGGATGTTCATGTCTTCTATACCAGTTATACCTCCAGCGCTTCGACCGATGGTTCCACTAGACGGAGGTAGATACGCTACATCGGACGTAAATGACTTATATCGAAGAGTTATAAACCGAAATAATCGTCTAAAGAAACTAAAAGAGATTCATGCTCCAGATGTTATTTTGCGAAACGAAAAAAGAATTCTTCAGGAAGCTGTTGATGCTCTTATCGACAACACAATAAGACACGGTTCAGCTTCTGGTGCCGTTAATCAAACTCAAAGACGACCTCTGAAATCTCTAGCAGATAACCTAAAAGGTAAAAGAGGTATTTTCCGACAAAACCTACTTGGTAAAAGAGTAGACTATTCAGGACGTTCAGTTATTGTTGTCGGTCCAGATTTGCACTTAAATCAGTGTGGTCTTCCAAAGCACATGGCTCTAGAGCTTTTCAAACCATTTGTTATTTCACAGCTTTTACAAAAAGAGTTGGCATATAACATAAGAGGAGCAAGTAAACTTATAGAAGATGGAATCCCAGAAGTTTGGGCAATTCTTGAAGATGTAATTTCTAACAAATACGTTCTTCTAAACCGAGCACCAACTCTACACAGACTTGGTATTCAAGCTTTCAAACCAGTACTTATCGAAGGAAATGCTATTCAGCTTCACCCACTTGTATGTTCTGCTTTCAACGCAGACTTCGACGGTGACCAGATGGCTGTTCACGTTCCTCTTTCAGATGAAGCTCAGTTAGAAGCAAGAGAAATAATGGCTTCTGATAAAAACATTCTAAAACCGGGTTCAGGTGATCCAACAGTTTCAGCAAAAATGCTTGATATTGTTTTGGGTTGTTATTGGATGACAAAAGAAGTTGAAGGTGAAAAAGGAGAAGGAATGTTCTTCTCATCTCCAAACGCAGCTATCACTGCATACGATCTTGGGGCAGTATCTTTCCGAGCAAAAGTAAAAGTTCTTCCTTCAGATTCTGAGAAATATAAAACTTTTGATGGAAAAATATTTGAAACTACAGTTGGTAAGCTTTTGTTTAACTCTGTTTTGCCAAAAGATTACGCATTTATAAATGGAGAAATAAACAAGAAGAGAATTGTTTCTATGGTAGACGATCTTATTGAGAAATATGGAATAGAAAATGTTCCAGCTATTATCGACAAGATAAAAACTTTCGGATTCAAATACGCAACACATTCAGGTGTTACTTGGGGAATTGACGATATTATTATTCCAGAAGGCAAGAAAGACATTGTAGAAAAAGCTAAAGGTAAAATTGATAATATTTTAGAGCACTTCAATACAGGACTTATTTCAAAAGAAGAAAGACTACGACAGACAATTGAGGTTTGGCACGGTGCTAAAGATGATGTTGAGAAACTAATGCCAGCAACACTACCTAAAAACGGCCCAGTTGCAGACATGGTGCTTTCTGGTGCTAGAGGTTCGATGGGTAACATAACTCAGATGGCAGGTATGAAAGGTCTTATTACAAACACTGCTGGTGAAACTATTGAATTCCCAATTATCTCTTGTTCAAAAGAAGGTCTTACACCACTTGAATACTTCATTACTACACACGGTGCGAGAAAGGGTCTTACAGACACAGCCCTAAACACTGCAAAATCTGGATACCTAACTCGAAAGATGTTCGTTGTGGCACAGGATACTATTATTACTGAAGATGATTGTGGTGCTAAAGAAGGAGTTATTATAGACAAGTTTGCTATTTCAGGAATCGAGATTCCAATTGCAAAACACATAAAAGGAAGATTCCTATCTGAAGATGTTAAGACTAAAGAAGGTGAAGTTTTGTTTAAAAAAGGAGCATTGCTTTCAAAAAATGATGCACAGAAAATAGAAAACTCTGGCGTTACATCTGTTAGTGTTAGATCACCGCTTTCATGTAAAACTGCAAACGGAATCTGCATTAAATGTTACGGAGTTGATTTAGGTAAAAATAAAGTTGTTGAACTTGGAGAAGCAGTTGGAACAGTGGCTGGTCAAGCTATTGGTGAACCGGGAACACAGCTTACAATGCGTACATTCCACGCCGGAGGTACTGCATCTGTTTCTGGAGACATCGTTTCTGGTCTTCCTAGAGTTGAAGAACTCTTCGAAAAGAGAAAACCTAAGAACCCAGCTCTTGTTTGTTCAGTTTCTGGAACTATAACTGAAATTAAAGTTACTGATAAAGAGAAATTAATATCAGTTACTCCTGTTTTGGAAGATAGAACAAAATCAAAAGATA
>JBEBJP010000057.1:0-2356 GCA_040079825.1 Parcubacteria group bacterium | reverse complement strand
GACGGCTCCCTTTTAATTTTGAGTTGCAGTATTAGAAAACTGTTCTTCAAGTATTTGATAATGTTCAGGAAATACAGCTTTCATCATCTCAAGTAAATACTGAATATTTTTTTGTGCCTCTGGCACTAGCGACGGATCAAAACCGTCACCAGTGATATGTGACTGGTCATTAGTAAATTTATAGATCGCTGTCTTCTTGTTCTCGTCAAAAACAAGTTTTTCCATTTTCTTGTATGAATTTTCGCCATTCGGTACTCTGAACATTAAAAATGTATCGAGGACTTTTCTGGCAACATTCGGTATATGGTAAACAGAAGCAATACTCCCATCAGTTTCAAATGTATACAAAACCTTAAACAAGTAATGGTACTCGCTCTCGTGTTCTCTCAACTCTTTATCAAGTTCTGAAATAAACGCCGTTCTTCCGTTGATTGCAGAATACTGATTTTTAATCATGTAATACTTACGACCGCTAGTTCTATTCAACCAATTCAAAATCAGTTTTAAGAAACTGAAATTATGCGTGAGTATAAATACTTGCTTTGCATCTTTCACTGCATTTTTAAGAAACGCGAATGCTTGAAACAAGGAGTTTGAATCAAGACTTGAGATGGGATCATCTACAACAATTATGCCGTTGGCTATGTCAAAATTTTGATCTTTCAGATGCACAACAAAATACACGAATGCAATAGCTGTTTTTTCTCCCTCGCTCAGATTTTTCGCAATGACTTTGTTTCTTTTTACAACATACCCGCCCTCAGGGGACACCTCAAACATGATTTCAGCTCTTCCTAAAAATGTTTGTAGTTGCTCATTAAGAGTACTGCACGCCTTATGTTCGGAAGATATTTTCCCTTTGTTTTCAGTTGTCTGTTTCTTTAATTTTGTTATACCTAAAAGAGCATCAGTGCCATCGCCATTCTCAAACTTCAAAATTTCCTTACCGCATTCTTCAATCTCTTTATCAAGATTTTTTACTTCGTCAAAAATCTCGCTCAAATGGTGATTTTTGAGTAGTTCAACGGCTTTATCTTTTTCTGTTTGGAAATTATCGCTTTTCTGATTATGTTGCCCGATCGTCTCATTGACGGAATTAAGAGAAGTTTGAAAATTATTGTTCAACGATCTAGAGAAAGATACAATCTCGGTAGTTTTTTGTTTTTTAGTATTCAAAATCTCAACCATTGACGAGAGTTCAGAACAATAATTTTCTTTTTCTTGATTGTAAGTTATAGCTCGTGATGTAAATTGTGTCTGTAAGTCAGTATAAAATTGAGCCTTATTTGGAAGTTGGGTATTTCTAACTTTTTGAATACTCTGCTGTAGATTAGTAACTTTCATTTCTATCTTTTCCTTTAGTTTCTTGTCAGCTTCATTAAAATGACCCAACAATGCCTCAATTCTTCCACTCGGAAGAGAGGAACCACAAAATTCACATTGTTTACTTTCAGTTGTGTGTAAAGTCAAACCTTTTTCTACCCATTCAGATATATTCTGATTTTCAGTAAGATGACTGATAACATTTATCTCCACTGTTTCTTTGCATATATTTGAAACTTCTTCATAGAGAGCAGATAAACCAAGATCTACCACAAATTCAATTTCTGGTACCTTATCTTTTTGTTCTTGTTTGATAACTGCCTGTTGTTTTGTAACTTCGTCTGCGCTCAAAATTTTCTTTTCCATTAAAGTTGCAAAATCCTTTTCAGCATCAGGTTTTCTGTAATTTCTCGTAGATGAACCAACGAGGTTCGCGCCAATTATTTTTGCTACTTCAGTAAATTTATTCCCCTTGTCGTTATCTTTTTTTATTTTTTCAACTTCTTTAGAACTTTTTTGAGTTTCAAGATTGCTCAAGGTGTTTTCGTCAACCTTAATCTGATCAGCAATTTCTTTGTTCTCTTCTCCAAGGATGAAAATAGGATTTGCCTTTCCGCTAACTAACTGTACATTCTTCTGAATGTAATCCTGATTGAATACGCGAACCTTTTTGTTCAGTTGTGTATTTTCTTTGCAATTACCATTTTCGTGCTCAATATCGTACTCAAGATCAGAAAATTCTGGCGTATTGCCAACTTCTAGACACGCAAACAGTTTTGAGAGTGTTGTCTTCCCAGAACCGTTCCAGCCGTAAAAAAGGTTGTATTTATCAAAGTCATCTAAATTATTATCCCATGTGTAATCAGAGAATAATCCAAGATTTTTAATTTTCTTTAACTTCTTTATCATAACTTCTGAAAAACAAACAAATGTTCGTGCATTATCAGCAAGAAATTTGATTCTTTTGACTTTGTAACCCAAAAACCCGTTGCCTTACAATTAAACTGTCTTTTTATAATATCCTCTTTCAAAA
>JBEBJP010000056.1:0-2389 GCA_040079825.1 Parcubacteria group bacterium | reverse complement strand
TTGATCTGATAATCTTAAGTAAAATTTCACAAAGTTTTGGAGTTGAAGACATAAGGAAAATCATTAAAACTATTATTTTACTTTTTTCTATAAGCATTTTTATTGAGTCTTTTTTAATTTTTATAAATATAACGCCCCTTGGGATTTGGTCTACCATATTTCAGATATATAATGATGGTAAACAGATCAGACCCATGGGTCTTTCTAATGAACCATCTTATGCAGCAATTATTTTGGTTTTCTCATTGTATCTTTTGTTTAGATGCGATAACTTTTTGTTTGTAAGGAGGGAAGTGTTTTGGTACTCTCTGACAGTAATTGCTGTTTTTCTCTCAGGTTCTTCGTACGGTTATGCCCTGCTAACTTTACTTCTCTCATTTTTTGTTGTTAAAAATCATTTCGTCAGTTTCACTTTAAAGTTTCTTTTAAAAAATCGAGGTTTAGGATTGATTCTATTGATGGTGTTAGCGTTTACTTTAATTTTATTTATTTCCAATTTGGAGAGTAAGTCTTTTCAAAGGCTTGTTAATATAGTTTCAATTTTAGCCGAAACAGGAGCGGATATTACTAATGGCTTATTCCATATTGCGAATACAGATAGCAGCGCTGGTATGCGAATTGTTCCAACCCTTCAATTAATCGACTATTTTACGACAACTGATTTTGTATATGTGCTTTTTGGAAAGGGGGCAGGACAGTCCACTTACTTTTACTCTGCCCTTTGGGGGCAATTAACCCTTGTGGGCTTTATTCCGGCTTTTATATACAACTATGGAATAATTGGAACCTTAGTTTCTTTTTTTTGTCTCAAAAGTTTGTTCCCCCAAAAGTCATCCTTATTAAGCATAATGTTTTTTTTATTCTTATTTAACGCTGATTTTAACACTCAAATCTTCGTCTATATTATGTTTATTTCAATGATGGCTAGGCAAATTGAAAAATTGAATATAATGCCTCAAGCAATTAGCTTAAACTAAGGGGTGCCTCCAATCGAGAGCAATATGTTCAGTAAGATGATATTTATTACTTAGAAAAATTTTAATTGGTACTCGTTGAGAACATTGTTTGTAAGAATTGCTTTTATAGGTATTCCGCTCTTCACAGTTGGGGCTGTATTATTTTATTTAAACTCACATTATCATAAGCTGAATAGTAGGGTAGAGTCAATCAGGGTAGTACTTAGTAAGCCACTTAAATCTAATTCACCGATTGTTTATGTTTTGGACAGTACTGAGGCGATGATGAATTTGAGTACCCCATTAGTTTCAAAATCAAAAAGTGATTCTGTTTTAATCTTTGATCTAATAAATCCTGCCAAACTAAGGCAGTTTAGAATTTATTTTCCACCTACCTCTGAGGAAATTTCCATAAAGTCGATCAACCCTGGACCCAATGAAAAAATATCCTTAACGGCATTTACAAGTGATCAGATGGAAGTCCTTAAGAAAGCTGAGGACGAATTCATTATTAAAATTATAGGAACTAATGGGTATTCATATATTGAATCTCCTAGATTATACTACCCGACAGATTATTCATTAATTGTAGCTTCAACGGTTATTACTATACTCATTTTCTGGTTGCTGCTCTTACTGGTTAGTAGGTTTAAATTGTTTAGTTTATTGGGCTCACTTTCGTTGTTAGAGGTTAGTGTTATTGCATTTATATTTTCAATATTTCTGCCGCAGCGATTATTTAATATTTCACTTACTATTTCGATTTTATTACACATCAGAAATTTTAAACCCAAAATTTTTTGGGCAAACAAATTGAATATATTTCTCATTTCATTTTACCTTGTAATCTTGTTCAATTTTTTATTGATTTCACCGGATTACAATTTTAAGGCAATTGAGAAGTATACGATTTTGTTGATTCTACCTATTTACATATCATGTATTAAAAGTGATAGGGTAGGGATTTTCTTTTCTATTTCTGCTCTCATAATTGGAGGGATATTGTTATTTGGAGCATTGATTGATATTTCAATTTTCAGGAATTTTGAAATAATAGCTTTTGATAATTTTACGCGAGGTATACACCCCATATATTATTCATATTTAATTGCGTTTTCAATTATCTATGTTGAGCTTACCGTTTCTGAGTCGTATAAATATTTAATTCAATTATCACTCGCATTATTACTGATATTAAGTGGCTCCAAGATAATAATTTTGACTACTCTTTTAATATTTGTTTTCAATATAAAAAGGAAAGTGAACCTAATAATCGTCATGGTCGTAATTTTTGGCTTACTCTTTTTTACTCCAACACGAACCAGGATGGAATCTGTCTTAGACTTTGGGGATTTGAGTGTCATACAGGAGCAAACTATTAAAGACCCTCATGATTCAAGATTAAACGGGTTTACTCTTAGAATAATTCTTTG
>JBEBJP010000055.1:0-2517 GCA_040079825.1 Parcubacteria group bacterium | reverse complement strand
AAATTGACCAGTATGTAAACGGTTCACCTGAGGAAGGCTGGCCGTTATGGATGGAAAAAAAGATAGATGAAGCAGATTTCGTTCTGGTGGTCTGCACTAAAACATATCTAGATCGGGTTCAACGCAAAGAAGTGCTGGGAGTAGGTAAGGGTGTTAAATGGGAAGCTTTGCTGACATACCAGGATATATATGAGAACGACAGTCTAAATCGGAAATTTGTTCCGATTTTTTTTAATACGACGGATGCCAAGTTTTTGCCAAAACCATTAAAATCTGTCACTCATTATGATCTGAGCAAGGATGACAAATATGAAATGTTATGCAGATATCTCACAGGTCAGCCGCTAGCTGTTAAACCATCCCCAGATAAAAAGTTACACCTACCGCCAACAAATATTTTTCCAACAAAAAAACAAAATGTTGGTGTTGACTTCGTGGATCGCTACCTGACCCAAAAGCTAGAAAACGCCTTGCGATCATTTTCCTCACAGCCAAGCGTTTGGGTTTCTCCAATTCTCAGTAGAAAGTCTGAACTTGATAAAGATGCCAAATCTGAACCAAGGATTGATATGACCGAATTTGATGCAAACCCAAAATCAGCACTAATTAAAGCCCCTCCTCAGTATGGTCAAACATCTTTAGCTCACTTTCTAGTCAGGGAAGCATGGCGAACTCAATCAAATTCTTTGTGGTTATATCTTGACTCACGGGACTTGAAGCCACACGCTTCATCTATAAATGAAGCCATTTCAAACGAGTTAAAAATTCTTGGTTGTACTGAACAAGACATAAAATGTGTCATTCTTGACTCATGGTCACCAAATGAGAAAGATTCATTTAAGCTACTCAATAATCTTTGTCAACATTTCAAAAATGTGCCAATTGTTTGTATGGAACAGGTTGATATCAGTCTATTCAATCAACCCGACAACAAAGAGGTAGGAAGGCAGTTTGAAGTACTTTACCTTTGGTCTCTACCTAGAGAATTATTACGCAAAATTGTCGCAGACTACAATGCAATAAAATATATTGGAGATGAGGATGCAGTAACGGCTAGGCTTGCATCCGATTTAGATGTACTTAATCTGCATCGAACTCCCTTGAACTGCTTAACGTTGTTAAAGGTCTCTGAAATTGATTTTGAAGAGAGTCCTATTAACCGTACTGAGATGATTTAGCGAGTGTTGTTCCTTCTTTTTAATGTGGACGATATTCCAACGTACAAAACGCGACCAGACCTAAAAGATTGTGAATATGTGCTAGGGAATTTTTGTGAGCTACTAATTAGAGAAGGTATTTATACGTTTGCAAGAGATAAGTTTTTGTATGAAACACAAAGGTGCTGCAAAGAAAGGCTAATCGATCTTGAGACACAAGTTGTATTTGATGTTCTCTTTGCTAATAACATCCTAATTAAGCGAGGGAGCTTTTTCAATTTCAAATTTTCTTATTGGATATTTTATTTTGCTGCTCAGAGAATGCATCATGACCAGGATTTTGCCAATTATATTTTTGAAAATATGCGGTATGCACGGCACCCAGAGCTTATTGAGTTCTACACGGGTATTGATCGTATGCGCGACGATGCCTTGCATATTCTTATAAGAGACCTCAAAGCATGCAGTGAAAGTATTAAAAATAAATGTGGTCTTCCTGAAGGATTAAATCCTTATGAATTTGCGACATGGAAGCCTTCGCTTGAGGCAGAGAAGCATATGCATCAGGTTATTGCTAATGGTGTACTCGGCTCCACTCTACCTGCCGCAATTAAAGATCAATTTGCCGACCGCTCCTATGATCCAACACGTCCATACGATCAAAGCATTGCCAGCCTCCTGTCTGAACATTCATTTACATGCATGATGCAAACAATGAAAGCTGGAGCAAGAGCATTAAGGAATAGTGATTATGTATCCCCAGAAATTAAACGTCATCTACTTAGTGAAATTTTGAATTGTTGGGAACAAGCATCGAAAGTATTATTTGTAGTGTTACCGATTCTCGCAGAAAAAGGTCGCGCTCTATATGATGGGGCTGGCTTTGTTTTAACCAGTGATTTTGGTGATACACCTCAGGAAAGGTTCACACGAATTCTATGTGAAATTCCTTACAATGTTGTTACCTGGTGTCAAGATGATTTGTTTTCACGAAAAATGGGACCTCTGCTAATTGATCTGTTGAGCAGTAAGGAAATAGGCGAAATTTGTAGGCATGAACTAATCTTGCTTTTAATTTATAAAAGACCTCGTGACTGGAATAAGCAAGTCCAGCGTTATATCGTAGATAATAAGAAAAATTCTTATTATCTTTTCAA
The DNA here is from genome assembly GCA_040079825.1 of Parcubacteria group bacterium. Lineage (GTDB taxonomy): Bacteria > Patescibacteriota > Minisyncoccia > Phycocordibacterales > DATDWN01 > C7867-006. The sequence continues at coordinate 203 of JBEBJP010000055.1, read as the reverse complement.
TGTGTACAAAAATCTTCTTATGGAGTACCAATATGGTTTTGCTTTACCTCAAACACTGCGAGATATTGAACACCTAATCAAGATGTCAGCAACAAAGCACGTAACCGGAGATAAAGAACCGAGTATAAAATCCATCAACAAAGTGATGAAGGACAATAAGGATCTTATCCCTCCAAGAGAGGTGTAACAATCATCTAAATAAT
>JBEBJP010000054.1:0-2518 GCA_040079825.1 Parcubacteria group bacterium | reverse complement strand
GGTCTGGGGAGGAATCCGCGCGGGCTGATTTGATTTTTTGGCGAGGGGCTTCCGAATACAAAAATTATTGCTCCACAAAATAATTAATCATGAGTATGGCTATGAGCATGAATGTGTTTTCCTTTATGACCTCTTAATATATACACAGCTAATAAAGTAGTGATTGGGACAGTTAAGATAAGACCAATACTTCCAACGACAGTTCTGATAATTTCCGTCGCGAAAATTTCTTGGTTAATAATACTAGAACCGGAAGAGTCCGAAGTTGAAAAAAGTAAAAGCAGAGGAAGTGAAGCGCCAGTATATGCAAGGGCTAAAGTATTGACTAACGCACCCACATGTTCTTTGCCAACACGTAGAGCTTTTTTATAAACTTCTTTTCGTGAAAGATGAGAGGCTGAATTGTAAAGTTCATTTACAACTGCCGCTTGAGTTACTGCAATATCGTCAAGTACCCCAAGAACACCAATCATTATTCCTCCAAGAAGTAAGCCCGCAAAATCTAAAGTTCCATTTGTATTAAAATTCAAATAAACTGCTTCCTCTGTAGCAAAACCACTAAGACGAGCGAAAGTGACTCCAAGATATGCGAGGATTCCAGTTAATATTACGGCCAATACAGTTCCAGAAAACGCAACTGTTGAGACACGATTAAAACCATGCGTCAAGTAAATAGCAAGAAAAAGAATAACTGTAGCAATTACAATACTTGTGAGTACGGGTGGGTAACCATTAAGGAGACTTGGAATGAGAACATATAAAATAACGAAAAAACTACCCGCTAGACCGATAAGGGAGCGTACACCCTGCTTTCCTGAAAAAATTAAGACAACACTGATAAACAAAGCTATGAAAAATAATATGACTCCTCGTCGATCTATATCATTAACTGAATACATTTCTCTGCCATCCAAACCATCAATACTGTGGTACATAAAAAATCTATCTCCCTTTTTAAGGACAAGGTAATCGTTCTCTATTGTCACCACCTTGCCGTTCTGATCCCCCTCCAGAATTTTTGCGGTAATGGTTTGATAGATACTTTCGACATCAGTACCGGGGATATTCTTTTTCTCTTGACTTAATACTTCCACAACCTCCGCTTTTACGATCTCAACTTTGTCTTGTATTAATTCCTGTGCCTGTAGAGAAAATGGTAGAAAGGTTGTCAATACCACAACAGAAAATAATAAATACTTTAAACATTTCATGTAGTGATTATACTACAAAAAGAAGTTTTCCACACATTCTACTTGCAAGTCATTTGCATTTGGTATAATATGGAGAAATGAGGGAAATTTTAAAAGAAAAGGGGTATAAAGCTACGCCAGCGAGATTGGCTATATTGGATATTTTTTCTAAAAATAAAATGCCTCTTAATGCAGAAGTAATTTACAAAACAATATTAAAAATTAAAAAGTTAAGAAAAATAAATGAAGCGACAATATACAGAACGCTACTTTCACTAGAGGAGAGCGGAATATTAAAAAAAATAAACTTGAGGAAAGATTCGTCCTATTTTGAGTTAAACAATGACCATCATCATCATATTGTCTGCACTAAATGTGATGAAATAGAGGATTTTGAAAATCAAGAATTGGAAAAGATTATTGGACGAGTTGTCGGAAAATCGTCTAAATTTAAAAATATAAAAGAACATTCTCTGGAGCTTTTTGGGGTTTGCAGGATGTGCGTTTAAAAAATTATTATGATAACAATATATATTTATACATTTGTAAGTGTCGCGGTGGTGAGTCTTATTTCATTGGTAGGAGTTTTTGCTCTTTCTCTAAGAGAGGATGTTTTACGAAAATATATTTTTATATTCATGAGTATCGCAGTGGGGGCACTTTTAGGTGACGCTTTTATACATCTTATCCCAGAAGCATTGGAGGATTCTACAAATGCAACGCTAACAAGCATTCTAGTTATTGTCGGAATCATTTTCTTTTTTATTTTAGAAAAATTCCTGCACTGGCACCACCATGGTGAAGATAAAGAAGAAATTGGTATTCACCCAGTTGGCAAACTTATGCTCTTGTCAGATGGCGTTCATAATTTTTTAGACGGAATAATTATTGGAGCAAGTTTTATGATAAGTGTACCTGTTGGTATTGCTACAACTTTAGCTGTAATCCTACATGAAATACCGCAAGAGATTGGAGATTTTGCTGTACTCTTACACTCTGGATATACAAAAAGGCGAGCACTGTGGTTAAATTTTTTGTCAGCACTTACCGCTATTTTAGGAGCTATTGTTTTCTTCGTTTTGGGAGAGGTTGCAGAAGCATCGTCTATGTATTTTATCCCAATTGCTGCCGGTGGATTTATCTATATTGCAGTTGCGGATCTCATTCCTGAACTTCACAAAACAAAAGAAATCAAGCACTCTGTGTTCCAACTAATGGCAGTGACCTTAGGGGTGTTAGCGATGATTGGCTTAACTTTCTTAGAGTAAATAATTCGGAAGCCCCTCGCCAAAAAATCAAATCAGCCCGCGCGGATTCCTCCCCAGACT
>JBEBJP010000053.1:0-2542 GCA_040079825.1 Parcubacteria group bacterium | reverse complement strand
CTTATAGAAGTTAAATTACTTCAAGCGGGTAAAAAATTTATTTCTGAAATTAAGAAAATATTTTTGAATTTTGCTGAAAAACAAAAAAGTTTAGAAAAAAATAGAGTTTGGGTAACATCAACTACAGATATTTTAGCATTTTTAGGTTTTGCTGCGGGGCTAGCTCTCATTGTTAATGATGTTGCTAATGGTAAATATCAAGTTGGAACTCTTGTTTATATAATTGGAACACTAACGAACGTGAGATCATCAATAAGCCGTTTACTTAGCGGGGTTTCTGGTCAATTTGAAAATACTTTAATTGTTAATGATCTTATAAAATTTTTTGAAACTAAACCACAAATTATCGAATCAAATAATCCCGTGAGTTTAAATCTTAAATTGGCACCAGAAATAGTATTTGAGAATGTGAGTTTCAAATATAAAAATTCAGATAAATATAGTCTAAAAGATCTAAACTTAACTTTCAGAGCGGGAGATAATATAGGTCTAGTTGGAAACAACGGTGCTGGTAAAACAACTTTAGTAAAACTACTATCCAGAATATACGAACCAACTGAAGGAAGGATTTTGATAAATGGAATAGATTTGAAAGATGTTGCAACAAAGGAGTGGTGGAGTTATCTTGCCGTCATGTTTCAGGATTATGCCAGTTATGATTTTTTGGTAAAAGATGCTATTGCTGTTAGTCGCCCAGATAAACCTACAAATCTAACAAAAGTAGTTGAAGCTAGTAAAATCAGTCAGTCACATGACTTTATTGTGGAGTGGAAAGATAAATACGATGAACAGTTGGGGGTGGAGTTTAAAGGTAAGGAACCATCAAAGGGTCAGCGACAGAAACTTTCTATCGCCAAAATACTTTATCGAGACGGTTTTGTTATGATTTTGGATGAGCCAACAGCATCGGTTGATGCAGAGTCAGAAGCAAAGATTTTCGATTCTATTGAGAACCTGCCAAAAGATATAACTGCTATACTTATTTCTCACGACTTCTCAACTATTTCACAATGTGACAAGATTTTTGTTTTGGATAAAGGAACTTTGAAAGAAGAGGGTGACCACAAAGAATTAATGAAACAAAAAGGTCTTTATGCAGAGTTATACAACTTACAAGCAAAAAGATTTAAAAAATAATAATTTTGTGATAGATTATAGGGAATATGAAACGAACTTATATCAAGGATTTGTCACAACATGTTGGAGAGGAAGTCAATATAAAAGGTTGGGTGGACGTTAGACGTGACCAGGGCAAAATGGTCTTTATGGACATGCGCGATATGTCTGAACGCGTTCAGTGTGTAGTACTACCTAGTCACTCGGAGCCGTTAGAGTCTGTAAAAGAGGTTAGGGTAGAGTGGGTGCTATCTGTAACTGGTTTGGTAAATAAACGCCCAGAAAGAAATATAAAAGCAGGTGTGCAGAACGGTGATATTGAGTTGGAAATAACTAAAATAGATATTTTAGCAAAGGCTGAACCTCTTCCTTTTGACATGTCTTTGGACGGTTACAACCTAGATCTAACTACAGAGCTAGATAACAGAGCTTTGGTTTTGAGACAACCAAAAGTTCAAGCTATTTTCAAAGTACAAGAAACTGTTATAGATTCTTTCCGAGAGTTTATGAAGAAAAATAATTTCTTCGAATTTCAGGCGCCAGCTATTACACCAGCAACAGCAGAAGGTGGCGCTGAGGTCTTTCAAGTAGATTATTTTAATAAGAAAGCGTTTCTTACACAGTCACCACAGTTGTACAAACAGATTGTTATGTCTGCATTTGAAAGATGTTTCTCTGTAAACAAGGTCTTCCGTGCCGAGCCTTCATCTACAACAAGACATCTAACAGAAATAGTCTCACTCGACGCGGAGATGGCTTTTATTGACTCATGGATGGATGTTCGTGATATGGCAGAAGAAACTGTGAGGTTTATTTTGGAACAAGTTCAAAGTAAAAATGCAGAACATCTAAAAACACTAAACGTAGAACTTCCTGTTATGCTTCCGAAAACACCAACACTTTCACTAAAAGAAGTTCAGGAAAAGATTTTTGAAAAAACTGGCAGGGATGTCCGTGGTGAAAAAGATACAAACCCACAAGACGAAAGGGAGATTTGTGAAATCATAAAAGAAGAGACAGGTTCAGATTTCGTGTTTATTTACGGATATCCAACTCGAAAGAAACCTTTTTATGTTTATCCTAATCCAGAAAATCCAGAGTTTAACGAGGGAATGGATTTGATTTGTCGAGGCGTCGAATGGCTTTCTGGTGGACGAAGAATAAATGATTATGGTCAGCTCTTGAAACATGTAGAAGAGTGGGGAATGGATCCAGATAAGATAAAAATGTTCTTACAAGCTTTCAAATACGGTGTTCCTCCCGAAGGCGGTTTTGCTTTTGGAGCTGAACGCATAACTATGCAGTTGTTACAACTTAAAAATGTTCGAGAAGCATCTATGTTTCCACGAGATATGAATAGAATTGATGAAAGGCTATCTGAAGAAGGATACTAATCTAGTTTTGAAAAAATAATTTGGTATATTGC
>JBEBJP010000052.1:0-2686 GCA_040079825.1 Parcubacteria group bacterium | reverse complement strand
CATTGCAAAGACCTGTTTTGTTGGAATTTTATCTTTATTAGGAACCAGATTAGGAACAAGCATAAATTGTTGATTTGGAACGTGGTTACTTATAAAATCACTAATTTCATCAACTAATTTGCCTGGTTCATGTATGACATTTTTTTCTTTTATGTACGCATTTTGAAATTCAGAAGTTTTACCAATTACTTCATAAAATTTTTTATCAAATTGTTTTATAAATTTATTACCCAAATCAGAATTATGCTTCAATATCAATTCAGCAATCTTCTTGAAACCATTTTTGGGTATAACTTTTAGTACAAAATCTTTACCTGATCCCATAAATACAGATGAATACCACTCAATCCCGGTGTTATCAGAGTTTGTTGCTTTTGAAGGGTTAAAGTTTGTTAAAGCAACGGTCATGTTCCCTTCTTTGAATGGGTGCTTGCGGAATCGGGCCGTAGATTTTTTTTGAGGGGGTGTGTCAAATTTCTTTTCTTCAAATGTGTTTAAATTCTGAAAACTTGTATCATTTATTTTAGGAAATTTGAAAGAAACTTTTGATATTTCAAGCGGCTTTAAATTCATTGAAATTCTGACACTTTTAGCCAAAGCAGAACTCATATGAGGGCATACCGCATTACCAATTTGTCTCCACTTTGTATTTTGACCTCCAGAAAATTGATAGGTATAGGGAAAACCCATTAAAGTTGCAACTTCCCTTATAGTTGGTAGCCTATATTTTCCATCACCTCGTCTATTGTATTCTGATTTATATAACAAAGCTTCTCTTGTACTTGCTGAAAGAGTAGCCATAATTGTTCTACTGGGATTATCCTCATCCTCGGGAAACGACATTTTCCCCATAAATGGGTGATTCAACTTAGCATATTGCGCACTCTTCCATTGACTTGCATATACTCCTGAATCATAAAAATGATCGGTAATTTCAGTCATCTTCAGTTTCAATTGTGGATAATTCGGATCAGAATATAATTTTAAAGATTTCGACATATTAGGTTTTGGCATTTTATTTTTTATTGTGCCAATACTCCTATGCTCTTTAGTTATAAATGCATCGATATTTGGAAACTTTCCATTAGAAACTATTTCTCCACAAACGAAACGGGACCTCTTTTGTGACGCTCCAAAATCTGCTGTGTTCAAAACTCTACCGTTCACAGACCCGTTGATGGCAATTTTGTCTGGATTAATTTTATTGTTCTTCGCCCATTCAACCAAATTAAGATCACGAAATGTATAAACTGGTTTAATATAATTTTTTGAATTTGGGACATTTTCCATGAACCATGCAGCTAGTACAGAAGATTTTTGATGTTTTTTAATAGCAATAACTCTTAAAAAAGACTCTATGAGTTTTATACCCAATGTTTTATCTGCTTTTCCACCTTTATTTGAAAGCGAAAATAATACACAAGGTGGACTACCAACAATTATTTCAGTATTTGGAAGATTTTCTATTTCTTTTAAAGATGAACCAAAATCTAAAACATCTTTCTTTTTATCACTTAATCCATGATTGATATTATGTGTTTCGATTGCTGGTGCCCAGTTATCAATACCCATAACAACTTCAAAACCCTGCTGACGAAATCCTTCAGAAAATCCACCGCCACCACAAAAAAAATCGACTACTCTTGGTTTCTTATTTAAAGATTTCATAATGTATTAATATTTTAACTTATATATATATTAATAACAAGATCAATAATAAACAGTAGGACTTAATCACAAGCTGAATAAAAAACTTTTACACCTCACCCAACAAGTATGCAATGTTTGGGTAAACAACCTTTTTTGCCTCCTCTAGAGGGAACCATTTTGATTTTGTGCTTTCTTCGGCTGAAATTTGACCTTGACTCAATATATTATCTTTTCAAGATATCGGCCAATGCATCAAAACGGTAGATTTTATTTCTTTTTTTATCAGGTGTTATATCACTAATAATCCCTGCCTTTAGAAATTTAGCAATTAGGTCAAATAATGTTTTTGAATTTTCAATATGTGCCATTTTCTTAATGACTGGAGATGTAAAGAATGGATTTGTAAAAAGAGCCTCTAGAAAATCGTGGCTAAATCTGGAATTGAACGGAATAATCTGTTCATTAACGGAACTATGTAAGTCAAGGATTTTTTTTGCTGTCTCTTGGGCTTTTACCGCTTGTATATCTAACCCATTGAGAAAGAAAAGAACCCAACTCCCCCAATCATTACTTTCACTTACTCCGCGCAATAAATCATAATATTCCTGTCTATGCTCTTCAAAAAATTCACTTAGGTAGATAAATGGAAATGTAAGCAACTTCTTTTCGTAAAGCATCAGCGATATCAGAAGTCGGCCTATTCTTCCATTACCATCCATAAACGGGTGGATCGCTTCAAACTGATAATGAGCAATCGCAATCTGTACTAGTTTGTCTTTCTCATTATCTGAGTTTATATAGTTTTCAAAATTACTAAATAATTCTGGAATAAACATTGGTAGTGGCGGAACATAACTCGCATGCTCTATGCCCAATCCCTGTTTACCAATATACACCTGATCACGCCTAAAACTGCCTGGGTTTTTGTGATGCCCGCGAGCAGAAGAAAGTAAAATAGAATGTAGGTCTTTTATAAAATTTTCAGTAATTGGCTTGTCTTTAAGTAGCTCTACTCCTTTTTCTAATGCATGACGAT
>JBEBJP010000051.1:0-2705 GCA_040079825.1 Parcubacteria group bacterium | reverse complement strand
GTCTTAGTGTGAGTTAACACATCCTCTTTATGAACAATATTGTTTTCTACACAATCCTTAAGTAAATTAATCTCAGGAATTTTTTTAAAAAAATATTCAAATTGTAGATTATGTGATTCACCTAAGAAAAAAATGGTTTCCACTATTTTTCTGTTAAAAGCGTGGCCGGGCTTGTAAACTTCAAATCTACCCAAAGGAATTTTGCCTAAAAAAATTAGATCTCCAATAAAATCTAAAAGTTTGTGTCTTACTGGTTCAAGAGCATCGCTGAGTGGAGTTAGAAACTCCTTTTCTGTATAGGAAATATACGGACTTTCTCTGGGATTTTCTGGGAGTGTATACGGAAATTGATCAAAATGTCTGTTAAAATCTACCCACGGGTTATTTATATCCTTAATTTCAAAGGTTAAGATAGATCGTGCATATGCAACATCTTTCAAATAGTCAGTTTTTTTAAACGAATAGAGAAAAGATTGTCTGCCGATGACTCCATCAAAATCTATAGTTATATCAATACAAAAGTCATCACTGGGTGTTATCATGCAATACTGCCCATTTTCACCTTTAATTTCAATTTCTTTATTTATTTTATAGTACTCCTTATTTTGATCCTTAATCTCTAAAATGTTCTCATTGAGTATTTTAGAAAAATATTCAGAGTTGGCAAAAAATGGAGCCTCGTCAGATCCAAATTCGATTACAAGATTATCTATTCCTAGGCCATTCACGGCAGAGAATACATGCTCAACCATTGTTATAATTTTATTACCAACTAAGATAGAACTAGTGAACCTTCTCTCATCCTTATTCACGAGATATGAGCTAATTGGCTCAATGTTATTTTCATATATAACCCATAACCCAGATTCAGTCGGTGTAAATTTGATAAAAGTTTCGTATCCATCACTCTGTCTAATACCTTTTACCGTTATTTCTTTTTTTATTGTTTTTTGGAACATAACGATTTACCAAAAAATCTTGCAACGATTTTAACCTGGCGCCTGCCATAAACTTATTTTCACTAAAAATTTCCGACTTTTCTATAATCACAAAACCATCAAACTCACCGATATTTAGAAGGTTGTCTTCAATAACGTCAATATTATACTCAAACAAAAAAGTGCATATGCTACTATCAATTATCATGTCTTTGTATTTGAGTGAATCTAAATCAATTTTAATTTTTGTTTCTATGGATATTTCTTTTTTTGCATAATCAACAATATCCTCAAATTTTTCTATTTGATTTCCATCTTCAAACCTGAGTGTCCCACCTACAGAAATAATCTCGATATAATCCTTATGATGTTTTGTCCCAAATAAATACTTACACTGTTTGTCGACAATCAATACCTGCACATTTATATATATGAAATCAAAATTTAGATTGTATTCTTCCTTAAGATCTTTAACTTTTTTTACTTCTAAAAAAACTAAATCCTTATATTCACACAATCCAATACTTATGCTGTCTTTTGCAAATTTATCTAAATAATAGACACTACCGTTCCAAAGTGGAATACCTTTATCCTTACAGTCTTTCAGTTTGTTATCCCAAACAACCTCTCTGTCCTTGAGATATTTCTTGTTGTATATATTCTTTTTTATGTTTTTAACTATCATTTACTTAAAACCTTCCTGTACAGTTCGTAATATTTTCTAGCAATTATTTCAATTGAGTACTTTTCACTAACTTTTTCATATGCATTTTTACCATTTCTGTCACGGTTTTCAACAATTAAATAACTCTCTATACCTTGCATCAAACTAATACTATCCCCAAAATCTATTATGTAAGCATCTTTTTTGTTTTCGAGTAATTCAGGGACACCACCAACTCTTGTGGCGATAACGGGTATTTTACAAGCCATAGATTCAATTATAGATAATGGGAATTGCTCCTTTTCTGATGGTAGTAAGAATATATCTGCGACTGAATACGCTTTTGTCACATCTTGATATTTTAAAAAAATAAATTTTATAAGTCCCGAAATGTTGTCGTCTTCAATTCTATTTTTTATCTTACTAAATAAAGCAGATTCTTCCTCTGAAAAAATATAATCTGGTATTGAAATTATAAACAAAATTTTATTTTTCTCAATAAATGACTTATTTTTAACAATTGAATCAACTAAAAAATTCAATCCTTTATAAGAAGCAATCCTTGTTGGAACTAAAATAACCACATCTTGCAAATTTATACCCAGTTCATTTCTATTAATTGAATTGTTCTGCCTTACCATCTCATTAAAAGATTCAAAGTTTACACCATTGTTAATCACAAATAACTTGTCCTTTTTGATATTTTTAACATTTTTAATAATAGATTGCCTCCCGTTTTCAGAGACACTAATAACAAAATCACTCACATTCACTAGACCAGCTACAATACTCTGTCTTTTTTCATCTCCGATCGCAAACTGATCTCCATGAAGTGTAATACCAAATGGGATATTCATTTCTTTTGCAATATCTATAGCTTCATTTGAAAGATAAAACGTGTGACTATTGATAATATCTGGGTTGAATTCTTTAATTATTTTTTTTAATAACTTTTTTGAGTCCGGATATTTTCTAATAATCAAATTGCCATTATCATAATTTTCCTTGTCAGGAGTGACGACTAAAACCGCATTCTCCATTGAAAGTTGATTTACTAATTCAAAAACAAAGTTCTCTCTTCCTCCAGGGAATGGTGGATACCT
>JBEBJP010000050.1:0-2726 GCA_040079825.1 Parcubacteria group bacterium | reverse complement strand
AAACGCTTATGAGCAAAAATAAAAAAACCACAAAAAAACCTAAAGTTAAGGCAAAGAAAGTCACAAAAGTAAGTAAGCCACCTAAAAAACCTAAGGCAAAAAAGAAGAGTAAGATTATCGTGCCAAAAATAAGAGCAAAGAAGAAAAACAAGTCTTCTTTGGCAATGCGAGCATCTAAAACTCCAGAGAAAAAATCTGGAGGAGTAATGAAAAAGGGAGAGAAACAGAGTCAGGGAATGGAGAAGCTTCTTCAAAAAGGAAAGGAGCGTGGTTATATTACTTATGATGAGATTTTAAAAGAATTTCCAACAGTTGAAGAAGATATATTATTTTTGGATGAATTGTATGAAAAATTGGGAGTGGCTGGAGTTGATGTGTTAGAGGGAGGGGGACTTTTGGAAACACCAGCTAACGATGATCTCATAAGTAAGAAATATACATACGGTAAAAGTGCTGAATCTTCTTACGATTCCATACAAATGTACCTAAAGGAGATAGGTCAATACCAACTTATTTCTGGTGGAACAGAAAAGGAGTTAGCTCGACGTATTCAAGCCGGAGATGAAGAAGCAAAAAATCTTTTGGCTCGTGCGAACTTGCGTCTTGTGGTTTCTATTGCAAAAAAATATGCTAACAGATCAGCAGACCTAACTTTGCTTGATCTTATTCAAGAGGGTAACTTGGGTCTTTTCAAGGCTGTAGATAAGTTTGATTGGACTAAGGGTTATAAGTTTTCTACATATGCTACTTGGTGGATTCGCCAAGCTATAACTCGTGCTCTAGCAGATCAGTCCAGAACTATTCGTGTTCCTGTGCACATGGTTGAAACTATTGCTAAGTATAAACAAGTTGTTAGAAGACTTTCACAAGATTTAGGAAGAGATCCACTTCCAGAAGAGATTGCTGTTGAGATGAATCTTCCAGTTGATAAGGTTTATACAATAGAAAAGATAGATCAGAGTACTTTGTCACTTGAAACTCCTATTGGTGAAGAGGGAGACGATAGTAAGTCAAAGCTTGGAGACTTTTTGGCAGATGATAAAATACTTTCTCCAGAACAAGAGTCTTCTCGTCGTATCATACAAGATCAAGTGAGAGAGATATTAGACGATCTTCCAGAAAAGGAGAGAAAGATACTAGAGCTTCGACACGGGCTAGTTGACGGGGTGACACATACTCTAGAAGAAGTAGGAAAAGAGTTTGGTGTTACTCGAGAACGTATACGACAGATTGAGGCCAAGGCGCATGAGAAGATCCGACAGCACGACAAGATAAATAGATTACGTAATTATTACTAACAGCTCGGGTCTTTTTACTCAATCTCATCGTCTAAAATTTGGAAAACATCTTCACCGTACTCCGTGTACGCCTCAGATGATTTTTCAAATTTTATACGCGACCTTGAGCAAAAATCCTACGAGAGTGGTTGCATAAACAAGTAAAATACCTCTCAACTGAGAGGTATTTTACTATCCACATATTTTTTTGATTATACAACCAATGGATGTATAATCTTAGATACAATAATAAACACAAAAACACCCCTTCTCTTTTTGTCCAAAAGTTAGGCTATATTAAGGTAGTAATTTAATCATCGATGATTTTTTCGAAGCTCTACGTACGCATGCCTCTTAGTGATTACTGAGAATTGTTAGTTCTCGTCACCTCGTTATTTTCTTAGTCGGAGCCTCTTAGCTTACCTTAACATCCCTAAGGGTGTTTTTGCTCTTTTTATAATACTCCAAGTGCAGATGAAAAAACTGTGGATAAACTAATTATAAACTGCCAGAAAATAAAATAAAAACATTGTAAAGTGATCTCTTGGAAAATCCTTATTCTGCAAGGGTTTTAAGACGTATTTTTTGACAAATTGTAAAGTATATTATATTTAATTAGCATTTTTTTACTTTTACACTCGAATTTTCCCAAATAATTCATCAGATCTATTTAATCTTAATCGTGCTAACTATGGCATCCAAATAATGTCGATTTTCTATTTTTATATTTTCAAAACCTAGACCACTTAACTTTCTAATTAAATCGTCTTCATAAAGTATACGATCAGGAGATTCATCTTCTTGATAATGTTCAACCCATTCTTTTTTGAGGTCTGGTCTATTAATATTTTCAAAAACATCAAACTGTTTCATTTGCCATTCAAGATGTTTTTTGTGTTCATCTTTATTCTGGACAGCAATTTTATCACCATTTACAAAAATCCCTCCAATTTTCATAGTTCTATATATTTCTTTTAGAATTAATGATCTATTTTCTTTATCTATATTATGTAATACCCATACTGAAACTATTGCATCAAAAGTTTTATCAGGAATATTCTTCAAATATCCCAAAGCATCTATTGTATGAAATTCGAACCTTTCATCAGAAATATTTTTTAATTTTTCCAATGCCTTTTCTAGCATTTTGGGTTCATTGTCAATCCCTATTAGATACACTCGCTCGTCTTTCAGTATCTCAACTGAAGTAATACCAGTTCCAAAACCTATTTCTAGAACTTTTAATTTGTTATTTATTAAAAAATGTTTTGATAATGTCTCGACAGTTCTTGTTTGGATTTCATCTTGATGGGGGAGACTTAAATTAAACAAATCATATTCCTCGCCGACTTTTTTGGAGAATCTTTGTTCTGAATTAATCATAGATTAATTTCAATATTAACAGATTTACTATTTATTTTATATTTGACAATTAGATATATTCATGCT
>JBEBJP010000049.1:0-2772 GCA_040079825.1 Parcubacteria group bacterium | reverse complement strand
TGTATAAGAGACAGCCATTTGGACCTTTTACAGTCAAAATATCACCTGACATTGTTACTTCTGTCTTTGCAGGAATCGCTATTATTTTTTTTCCGATACGTGACATATTTTTGTTTTATATTTACCAAATCTTGAACAATGCCTCACCTCCAACATTAGCTTCCTTTGCTTGTCTATCTGTCATTATGCCTTTTGGTGTAGAGATAATCATTAATCCAAGACCATTTTTCACTTTCCTTATATCTTTTGATTTACTGTAAACTCGTTTTGAATTCTTTGAAAGTTTTTCAACGCCGTGAATTCTTGGACCATTTTCATCATAATTCAAAACAACTTCTATAAACTTAGCTATTTTCTTTCCTTTCTTTCCAAAAGATTTTACATATCCACTCTTTAGAAGAACGTCTAGGATAGCTAGTTTTAGTTTTGAATGAGAAAAAACAACTGATTCTTTGTTTGAGTCAGAGGCATTCTTCATTCTTACAATCATGTCTGCTATTTGATCCATTGTTTTTATATTATGTCTTGGTAGTATCTCTCCCCTAGCGGGTCCTGACTTTCCAAGGATTTAACTATTATTACCAGCTTGATTTCTTAACTCCTGGTATTTTACCTTCATTGGCAAGCTCACGGAAGCAGATTCTGCAAAGACCGAAATCTCGCATATATCCTCTTCCACGAGCACATCTAAAACATCTATTAGTAGCTTTTGTACTAAATTTTGGCTTCTTTAATGACCTTGCTTTAACTGATGTTTTTGCCATTTTTATTAAAAAATAGAGCTTTTAAGCTCGGGGTTAAGACTAACAAAATAGTCATATAAAGTCAACGTATACGACGATGCCCGGGTCTCTCGAAAGAGAACCCGGGCACTGAGCCAGCTAAAGCTGACTCTTAACGAACTGCACTGTTTCTCGACAGAGAGCAAGGATGTCCTCGTCGCTGAAGTTGTATGTCATGTCTGCTTTGTGCCTCCATGAAGTTACTGTCTTCGATAAGGTGATGACGCCTTCCTGAAAGAAGTAGACACTGACAGCCCACTCCTTTTCTGTAGCCTTTGGAACTACCCACACGCTCGCCCCATCGGAGCCGAACCAAACTGGACAACCCTTGAACTCATGGCTCAGGGTGTTCATGGTCATGTTGATCCTATTCCTCTTCTGGGTTTTGAGCTTTGCCTGCTTCCGTTCTTCTTCCGCAAGATTCTTCCTCTCGGCCTCTTCACGGATGGCACGCCGGTCACGAACTGTCCATCCGTACCAATAACCAGAGAGGGATGCAAGGAAAGCCAAGAGTCCGAAAGCCAAGCTAAGTTCAAAAGAAGAGCTAAGAGTGTCCATTGATCTACCCCCTTTTAGGAACTAGCGTCCTAAGCGCATTGGAGACATTAGGTACCCCAATTTACCTTCTTGTTAATTATACCACAGAATATAGTTAAAAGTCAAGTATTCATAGGTATCAAAAAAGCCTCGTTTCCAAGGCTTTTTTGATTATTTTATTATTTCTTTGGAGCTCGAGTACCTCCCTTCTTGTTCGCCTCCACCTTAGGCTTAGCCTCAACTGTTTCAACTTTCTTAAATGGGAATCCTAGGTAAGTTAGAAATGCTTTTGTTTCTGCTCTATCTTTAACATTTGTTACAACTGTTACTGACATTCCAAAGACATCTTTTAGTTCTTCGTCAGAACATTCTGGGAAAATAGTGTTCTCTCGGATTCCAAGAGTATAGTTACCCATCTCGTCTACTCCGTTACTTGAAATACCTCTAAAGTCTTTTGTTCGAGGAAGTGCAATGTGGATTAGTTTATCTAGAAAATCATACATTCGCTGACCTCTTAGTGTGATTTGCATTCCAACTGTATCTCCTTGTCTAACTTTGAAAGCGGCAATAGATATCTTTGCTCCCTTTCTTGCTGGCTTCTGACCTGTGATTTTTGAAAGTCTGTCTGCAATAAGTTCTAGTTTCTTTTTATCTTTTTGAGATCCCACACCAGAAGAAACAACAACCTTTTCTATTTTAGGTGCTCGCATTGCATTCTTGTAACCAAAGTCTCCTTTTAGAGCTTCGAATGCTTTTCCTGTTTTGTGTTTTATAGTTTCCATGGTGGTTTAATTATTTAAATTATTTTCCAGATTTTTTTACGTTTGAAATGTGGATTGGCATTATCTTGTCTACAATCTGGCCTTTCTCTCCCGCCTTTCTTGCTTTTTGATGAGTCTTCAAAACATTTACTCCAGAAACAATTATCTTGTTCTCTTTTGGAAAAGCTTTAACAACTGAACCAGTTTTACCCTTGTCCTTTCCTGCTATAACTATTACTTTGTCGTCTTTTTTTACGTGCATGGTATTTTTTTAGTTTTATACAACCTCTGGTGCTAGGGAAATAATTTTCTGATATCCAACTTCACCTATCTCTCTTGGGATTGGACCGAACACACGACCAGCAACTGGCTCTAGTTTATCTTTCATTACAATAACAACTGCGTTTTCATCGAAACGAATATATGAACCGTCTTTTCGTCTGAAAGGAGCTTTTTGTCTTACAACCACACCGTAAACTACATCTTTCTTTTTTGTAGCTTTTCGAGGTTGAGCCTTCTGGATTGAAAGTACAACTTTCTCACCAATACTTGCATATCTTTTCTTTGAACTACCAAGTACTTTGAAAATTCTACCGATTGTAGCTCCGGAGTTGTCTGCTATTTTTACAATTGATCTTGGTTGTATCATGGTAGTTTAATAAATTAAATGAAATTAAATGACTCTAAATTTC
>JBEBJP010000048.1:0-3015 GCA_040079825.1 Parcubacteria group bacterium | reverse complement strand
GAAATTGAATATTGTCTATATATTTCCCGTCATAATACCCAAAATCTTTTATAATTCCTGATATTTCAAAACCCAATTTCTTCTGCAAAGCAACCGATGGCTCCTGAGTAGAAGCCACTTCACATAATATATTCCTGACTTTAGGATTTTCCTTAAACTTATTTATTATATTTTCCTCCAATAACTTTCCTATACCCCTCCCCCTATATTCAGAATTTACATACAAAGTTTCAATAAAAGCATTGTGACTAAACATTTTTTTGGAATACACCCTTCCTCCAACAAGGCCGATCAGTCTGCCGTTATCTTCAGCAAAAAATTTAATAGGACTATCGCCTATACCATTTTTCCAATAATCATCATTTTCATTTATAGCCTCTTCTAACTCATGAGAAAAAGCTATCGGACTATCTTTTATGGATTCTATTTTTAAGTTTTTATACTCCTCCCACCTTTCGACGGGCAACTTATCTATAATTTTTATTTCTGATTGCATATTATTTTTTAAACTTGTCAGCCCTGTCTGCGATCCACTTACCAATACTGTTTCTGATTCTAATTATAGTATTTAAATCATCAGTAGGATTAATTGCTAAATATAAAACCTCTTTCATTTCGGAATCCTTTTCTGGAAAACATTTAGAAAAAACTTTATAGGAGGGATACAAATCTCTTGTATATTGTTTATGACTCTCAATTGTAAGCTCTAATCCAGTTCTTAAAACTCTTTTCATTAACCAGACACAGTAAATTTTAATATCTTCACTTGAGTGTTCTTCTAAAAGCCACTTATCAAATGATTCTAAGTTTTTACTGAAAGAATAAACGTGCCCTAATAATTCTTTGCCAATTTTAATTCTAGGTAATATTTTACCCAAATCATCACCGTAAACACATACACTTTGCATAATAAACAACCGATCATTATATGCAGTTTCAACTGGATCTACTCCAAATTCAATACCTTTGGCAAATGGGTATTTTAGCAGCAATTCATTTTCTGAATTAGTCATCCAATTTCTATCAATCTTTTCTTCTTTTAGATTAACATATGAAAAAGTATCTAAATCTGATATACCAATTACTGCTTGCCCCTTGGCGACAGATCCCCTCACATACACACTATGCAATTTTTCTCCATAATTAGATAAATATGCAGAAACTATATCACCAATAATAGGCTCCCATTCATTTGAAATTTTATCTTTAGAAGCAGGATTTATTAGAAAACCATCAGCATCAGTTTCTAAATAACTACCGATTTCTCTTATTTCGTGCTCCATATTATTTTTAAAATCTAAATAATCTCAAGATCTTTTGTTTCTATTGTTCCATTATATAGAATATGCGGAGCCCATGCATGAGCCAGAGGCCTTTTACCTTCAGCCTTCATTTCTTTATAATGTTCGATAGTATCTTCTGGAGACTGTTTATATTCAGACATTTTTTTCTTATCAAAAAGTTCAAACTTTTTTGGGTCATAAATTCCGATACTATCTTTCCTATGTGTAAAATATGCCATTTTATTTTGATCTAGCATGGATAACGGAATTTTAAAATGACGAAGCTTTGAAAAGTGGAAACCCGCTTGAGCCAAATTTTCTTTTAGTTTTTCTGGTGTAACTGCAGTTAGATGTATGACGTCATTCCAAAGACAACCGAGTGGTGGAATCTCTACTCTTAAAACATCCTCCCTACCTTCATATTTTTTTGCTCTATCAAAATAAATCTCTGGATAAATATCCTTAATAAAATTAAGTGGATAAAGAATTGTACCCTTCATATCCGGTCTAGCTTCATGATAGAAATACTCCATACTAGTATAGTTTTACCCCGATGGCTTCTCTCACCTCGTCCATTTTATTTTCTGCTCTTTGTTTTGCTCGTTTTCCGCCTTCTTTTAGAACATCCAATACGTAATCAGTGTCATGTGCTAACTGTTCTCTCTTTTCTCTCAATGGTTTTATAAAAGCTTCTATGTTTTTTATAAGTATTTCTTTTGATTCTTTGTGACTTATGCCTCCTTTTTCATATCTCTCTCGTAAATTAAACAACTCGTCAGGTTCTGAAAATAGTTTGTGAAGTTTGAAAACATTATCCTCTTCTGGGTTTCGAGGTTCATCGATAGGTTTTGAATCAGTTGGTATAGACATCACTGCTTTTGTTATTTCATCTAAAGAGGCAAAAAGTGGAATTGTATTTCCATAACTTTTACTCATTTTTCTTCCATCAGTTCCTGGGACTACAGCCACTTCGTCTAGTATTTTTGATACTGGTAGTTTAAAAATATCTTTTTTGAAAGTGAAATTAAATTTTTGAGCAGTGTCTCTTGTGTATTCAATATGTTGTTTTTGATCCTGACCTACAGGAACAACGTCTGTGTCGTAAAGCAAAATATCTGCTGCCATGAGCATCGGGTAGTTAAAAGTCCCGACACTTATTTCTTTGTCTTTCGCTTCAGCGTCTTTGTATGCATGTGCCCGCTGTAAATACGGCATAGTGGTAATAGTGTCAAAAATCCATGCTAGTTCTGTATGGTCAGAAACATCGGACTGTTTAAAAATAACTGATTTTTGCGGATCAAGTCCGAGTGCTAGATAGTCCAAGGCCAAATCAATAATCTGTTGTTTCATCTCTACCCCGTCTTGTATAAAGTTCAAACCATGATAGTCAGCCAACATGTAAAAACACTGATAGTCGTCTTGCATATCAACAAACTGCTTCATAGCCCCAAAATAGTTACCAATATGTGGTCGTCCCGTAGGTTTTACTCCAGAAAGCAAGATTTTTTTAGACATGAAAATATTGTAACAAATTATTTTATATATGAGAAACCTCGTTGTCCGCCGGAGCGAACAACGAGGTCAAAGCACTCGGTAAAACTGGTTGGAACGACGGCTACCTTCTGCGAAGGTGGCCTTTCGGTCCGCCGTGCGACAACTGGCGCCAGTCCTGACCGGCTAATGCCGCAACAAAGATCCGGTTTCCGTGAGGGACATATGCGCCACCTCTCAC
>JBEBJP010000047.1:0-3069 GCA_040079825.1 Parcubacteria group bacterium | reverse complement strand
ACGATTAACTTCATACCACCACACGCTCCGAGTGTGAATATTAGTAGTCGTCATCTGGATTTTGCTCGAAATACATTCGAACTTTGTCCAGTAGATACCACAAATTTTCAGAATTCAAATTCCCGCCAGAAATGCAGTCGCGCCGAAGGCGCGACACTGGGGCTGAATTCCCGCCAAACCCAATCCCCGCCAAGATTTTCCACGCGAGGCAAAGCTCATCGTTTGCCAATACAAATAATATGAATCACACCAGAAAATTTTTCATCTATACACGCAAAAGCACCGATACTGAAGATCGGCAGGTTAGAAGCATTTCGGATCAACTGGCCGAGTTAAAAGAGTTGGCGATGAAAGAACAAATTGAGGTTGTAGATATTTTCGTGGAAAAACAAACCGCTAAAGCTCCAGGTCGGCCAGTATTTAATGAAATGCTTCTCCGTATCGAAGCAAATGAGGCAAGCGGAATTTTAGCGTGGCATCCAGACCGCCTTGCTCGTAATTCCGTTGATGGTGGAAAAATAATATATTTGCTTGATACGGGAAAAATTGCCGAGCTAAAATTTCCAACTTTCTGGTGTGATACAACTCCACAAGGTAAGTTCATGCTTTCCATTGCTTTCTCTCAATCCAAATACTATGTTGATAACTTATCGGAAAATATTAAGCGAGGTCATAGAGACAAAGTGAAAGACGGTATATGGCCTCAAATGTCGCCTCTAGGCTATGTAAATGTAAAAGGAGCAGGAATAGTACCCGATGAAAATATTGCTCCGTTAATCAAGAAAACATTTGAGGCCTATGCAACTGGAAATTTCACTTTGCGCCAACTGCACGATAAGTTTAACGCGCTTGGATTGAGTAGAAAGAATGGAAAGGTGCTTTCCGTTTCTAACTACCAACAAATTTTGAGAAATCCGATATTCACAGGACTAATGAGATATGGTGGTGAAATCTACGAAGGAAAGCACAAACCGATTATCACAAAGAAACTTTTTGATTCTGTTCAAGAAGTGATGAGTCGAAAATCTAAACCGCACTCCAAAGGACTGAAACCATTTTTGTATAGAGGATTTTTCCGTTGCGGAGAATGCGGTTGTTTCATTACGACAGAACAACAAAAAGGGCATAACTATCTCCGCTGTACTAAACGGAAAAATCCTTGTTTGCAAAAATATGTTCGTGAGGAAATCATCACTTCTCAAATTACAGAAAATATCAAAAAAGTTTCTTTGCCACTCGATTGGACGAAATGGATGATTGAGGAAAATGCAAAAGACCAATCATCCGAAACCCAATCGAGTGAGATTTTTTCTCAAAAAACAAAAGATGAAATTTCTCTTTTGGATTCAAAAGTTGAAAAGTTGATGAACTTATATTTAGAAAATGTTTTGTCTTTGGAAGAATATCGTGATTCTAAAAATAAGTTAGTTAATCAAAAACAACTTTTAAAAGAGAAATTATCGGCTTTTGAGAAAAAATCCAATAATTGGTTCGAACTTACCGAAAATTTTCTAAAAGCTAATATTCATATGGTAGAATTGGCTAACGAGAAAACAAATGAAGAAAATCTTCATTTGTTCAAAAAAGTCGGTTCGAACTTTCAAATTAAAGATCGAACCGTACTTTTTGAGCCACGCTCTGCGTGGCGAACCCTTTTGGATTCAGGATTTTTTGGGGGGAATTCAGAACAGACGGCACTTCGTGCCGACCATATTTTTGCATCCGAACCCGATTTCATTTTTTGGCGGAGACGGAGAGATTTGAACTCTCGATACCTTGCGGTATGCCACCTTTCCAAGGTGGTGGAATAAACCACTATCCGACGTCTCCTTTATTTTATTTACGAGATTTTAAGATCTCGTCTATCTGACTTAATTCACCCCAGATACCTTCTATCAAATCATAATTCTTCGCTTCTTCCAAACTCACCCAAGCAAAATCTGTACAGTCATTATCTAAAACAACTTCACCTTTAACATATGGGGCAAAATACGTAAAACAAATTACAGGTATACCGTCCAATCTGATAAACGTTAAGTCTGTTAACAACTCTGGTTTTCCAACCTCCAAGTTAACCTCTTCTTTTATTTCTCTTACAAGTGACGAAGATAATGCCCCATACCACTGACCTGCAGATGTTGCTGGTTTAGTATTTATATAGTCATCTACTGTTAGTCCGCCTCCGGGAAAACACCATTTTCCTGGTTGAACCTTTTTATCCAAACTTCTTTTTGTAATAAGATATTTAAAATCTGGTGTGTATATCGCAGTTGTTGTAACAACTCTGTGAAGTTCTTTGTCTTTTATTTCTGGAATTTGCATGAGTATATTTTGTTAATACACAAACAACTACAATTTTAGTTTCGTTCTATTTGGAACTAATTTAAAAAGTTTTTTACAGTTCTGAAAATGCCACAACCTGGTTTCTACCATTGTCCTTTGCTCGATAAAGTGACAAATCAGCATTTTTTATCAGCTCTCCAATGTTCATGCCTTTACTATATGTAGCAACTCCAATACTTATCGTAACAGTCAAATCTCTATGTTGTGGGAAAGTTAATTCTTCTATTTGCTTTCTAATACTTTCTGCCTTCCCTTTTGCATCTGCTTCATTTGCCCCCAAAAGTGAAGAGACCATTTCTTCGCCACCCCAACGTGCCGCAGTATCTCCTTCGCGAACACTTTTGTTTACAGTTTCTGCAACTTTCCTTAGGACCATATCGCCAACATCATGACCATACTTGTCGTTTATTTTTTTGAAAAAATCTATATCAAAGAAAAGTACACTTAGATTTTTGAAACCAAACCAATCTCTTCTTTTACCTTCTACAGAATTGGAAATACTTGATATATACACTTTCAATTCTTCCTCAAAAAATGCTCTAGTTTTCAAACCAGTTAGAGAATCATGTATCAAATCTTTTTCCAGCTCATGAATCTGGTTTTCAAGTTCTACTATTTTTTCCTGCAGTTGATTGTCTTCGTTCATATTTCAATTATATCACCAACTACCACTAGATCCACCCCCGCCTGAACTTCCTCCACCAAAACCTCCAAAGCCTCCACCAC
>JBEBJP010000046.1:0-3123 GCA_040079825.1 Parcubacteria group bacterium | reverse complement strand
CGATACAGCTTGTGATACTCTTCTACGTTCTCTGCCCAGTCTAATCCCAATGCCTGCGCACTAGCTCCTATCATTTGCTCTAAATGCTTTTCATTGGTGGCGGCTGTCATGTCAATTTTAGCAACGTTCTTGCAGGTCGATACCATTGCAATCAAGCCGTTGTGGTCTTTGTCGCGGTGTATGGTTATCATAATAACTCCGTTAATTTTTTCTTGATCTCTACAAAACACTCTCTGTTTTCTTCTTGTATTTCATCAGGTTTTAAATCGTCGATCGACTCAATGAGAGATTCGATTGCCTTGTTTATCCCTTGTTCTTTAATGAGCATTTCACCTAAGGCGACGTGTTTATTAAACAGCGGGTCAATGTTATATGTGTTCATTTACCTGTACTCCCAAAACCGCCGGTTCCTCGTTGTGATTGTTCAAAATGTTCTACTATTTCAAACTGTGCTTGAACAATCGGGACTATTACAAGCTGTGCGATGCGGTCCATGTATTCAATCTCTACGATGTCATTCCCACGATTCCAGAGCAAAACTTTTATTTCGCCTTGGTAATCGCTATCTATCAGTCCCACAAGATTACCTAGCACAATTCCTTTTTTGCCCATGCTGGAGCGTGGGATAATCATGCCTGCATAGCCTGGGTCCTTGATGTGTATCGCGATTCCTGTCCTAATTAACTCTTGATCTCCAGGGTAAATCTCAATAGCACGAATGATTGACGCGGCTTTTAAATCAATTCCTGCGCTGCCTGGTGTTGCATAATCAGGGTAGCAATTTTCGTTCAATATCTTCAGTTCTATTTTCATTTTATTTTCCTATTTGTGTTAATGTTTGGCTAGTATGAAGAAAATCTTATCACTTGTCAAGGATTTTTTGCCAATCGTTGAATGCTTCAATTGCGGCTTTGTGGCCTAGGGCGATGCAAGAGAATGCTCCGGCTTGCTGTGCTGCGAGTAAATATTTTATCTGGTCATCATCTATCTTAGATTGCGTGTGATCTTGCCTTTTTATTTCCATGCATAGCGATGGATTGCCGTGGTCATGAATGTCAGGGCATCCCTTAACCATGCCCATTGCCTTATCTTTGTAGAGCGCGGTAAACTGCCCTTTGACTAGTTTCTGCTCGTTCTTGGCGTGGAAAAGCGTAAGGCCATGTGTATCTGGATAGTTTTTTCTTACCCAGCTAACGAAAGTCACCTGCTCTAATGTCTCCTTCGGGCATTTTCCTCTGTAAGTTATGTCTCCATAGATTTTTATTGATTCAGGGATTAATTTTAATTTCATAGAATAAACTCTGCTATCCGCTTGTTAGCAATATCGCAATATTTTGTTTCTTGTTCTATTAAAATATAGTTTCTATTTGTTTTTAAGCATGCGATTGCAGTGGTTCCCGATCCTGCACAATTGTCGAGCACTAATTCGCCCTCATTGGTGTATGTTTTTATTAAATACTCAAATAGTGCTACTGGTTTTTGGGTGGGGTGTAACCCGTTATCATTCTTAAACTTTAGTCTTTCCGTAGGGTAACCTTGATATATTGATATGTTTTTGTTCGAGTGCTTTCCGTAGCAGTCAGAACCTGGAGTGTTATTATTCCTGGTCTTAATGCGTGGATTGTAAATCAAGCCCTGGGGGTTATATCTTGCTGTCCCGAATGAAAAGACACATATATCTTCTAGTTTTCTCATTGGTCTCTTTTTTGCGTTAAGGTGCCCTGTTGGGCTAATCTTATCCCAAGCCCAGCAATACTTAAACATCTTAATGTTGCTCATCACAAGCGCACTCGTGAATGGCTGGCTTGCGGTTAATACTATCGCTCCATTGTTTTTAATAATGCGCTTATAGTGCGCCCATAACGGTTCAAACGGTATTACAGTGTCCCACTTGCAAGCGGTGGTCCCGTCATCCGTAGGGGAGGTCGCAGAGTATCATATCGATACTTTTATCTGCAATGAACTTCATAGCCTCAAGACAATTGCCTTTTATCAAGCTATTAGGTTCGACCTCCCCTACGTTTCCCAAATCCTCTAAGGTTAGTATTTTCATAGGTAGTTATATAATGAAGTTATAAAAAACCGGACTAGTCCGGCAATGGTTTTGCTGCGTAATATTCTATTTATCTAAATAAATCGCTTTTGGTATTTGTATTAACTTTAAATTTTTCCCATTCATCCTGATTCATTTCTGCCTTTGCCCTATTTTCAAACCATGTTAAGAATTGAAGATTATCAAGATTCCAATTTTCACCATTGAACTTGCTGGATATATGATCTATTGATGGGTAGTACCATTTGTTTTCTCCTGACTCTTGCCATCTGTCGTATAGTCTATTGAATTGCTCGTCAAAATAGAATTTATCTAGAAACTCTTTGCGCACTCCGTCGCAGTACCCTAAATGCTTAAAATGTCTCGATGTAATTCTAATTAGAAATTGCAATCGATATAGGTCAGGATATATATCAAGGTCTATAAGAGTTCTCATTCTAGCTTTGATAAGTCGTCTAATAGTTAACTCATCAGCTCTCATACCTTTATTCCAAGCTTTTCTACCCCTAGACTTTTCTCCTATTTTTTTCTTGTGTTCATCGGTTAGCGGTGCTCGTAGCCTGTTTTCATTTGTTATAACAACCCCGCCAGCTATTAGTATTCGCTTGATTCTATGATGGTCAGTTTTAAAATTGTCTGCTATGCGTCGCAAAGTCCATTTTTCAACTTGATATAGATGGCAAACTTCGATTAATGTCATATCCCAGCTTCATATTATTAGTGAAGAGTTATTATAGCATGTTACGTTGCGTTAATTTGTAACATTCAATTTGTCCTCTGGTTGGTTATAGGCTAAAACTCTAAAAAAACCGCTTGTTTTATCTTTGCGGTACGTGATACTTTTTGGCATTAAATCCCCGCCTTCTGTTGCCTGCATTAGTGCTGCATATTCTTTCCTTCTGACTAGGTAAAAAACAGGGAATTTACGGTACTCAGTTACCCAGTCGATGACATACATATCCTCACCTTTCTTGCTTATGGTCTTTGCCTGATACCATGCCAGCACATTGTCACATTGCGTTTGATATGGGTCGCGCTTCATGGCTTTGTAGTCAGCAATCAGCTTATCA
>JBEBJP010000045.1:0-3403 GCA_040079825.1 Parcubacteria group bacterium | reverse complement strand
AAATTAATTTTTATTTTTTAAACTGTATTTTCTCTTTTTTCTCCCAAAACTCCTTGTGACTCTGCATTTCCTCCGCTATCAATGTCGTAACAATGCACTTCTCCAGTTGCCAGCTCCACGTCACAGACTTGGTTTTCATCTAGATTTTCAAGATGCTTTACAAGTGCTCTGAAAGTATTACCATGACCAACCACCAAAACATTTTTTCCTTCCATTAAATCCTTTTTGATGTTTGCTTCATAATATGGAACTGCTCTTGTGTATACATCTTTCAAAGTCTCACCTCCTTCGATTTTGGTGTCCCAACCCCGACGGATATCCTGGAAAGCTTGCTCACCAATCTCCTCCTTAACTTGCCATTTATTTTTTCCAGTATGCACACCGTAATCCCGTTCACTCAGAGCCTTATCTGCAACACACGTAAGCCCAAACAAACCGCAAGCCTCCTTTATCTTGTCGAAAGTTTGATGAGTTCGTTTTAAATCAGAAACATAAACCTTATCAATCTTGTGTCCTTTCAATGCCTCACCAGCTTTCAACGCTTCTTCGACACCCTCTGGGGCCAAATCAATGTCTGTCTTACCTGTCCATTGACCTGTAGCATTCCATTTACTTTTTCCGTGTCTAACTAAAAATAGTTTGGCCATACGATTTATACCTTAAAAGCATTCTTTCCTGGAAATAGAGCTTTTTTACCGAGAGACTCTTCAATTCTAAGAAGTTGGTTATACTTTGCTGTTCGTTCTGATCTACAAAGTGACCCAGTTTTAATCTGCCCAGTTCCTAACCCTACCACAAAATCTGCGATTGTTGCATCTTCAGTTTCACCTGAACGATGAGAAATAATAGATGTAAAACCGTTGCTTCGAGCCATTTGAATCGCAGAGATTGTTTCAGACACTGTTCCGATCTGATTTAGTTTGATCAAGATAGAGTTTCCAGCTTTTTCATCTACACCCCTTTTAAGTCGTGAAATATTTGTTACAAAAAGATCATCTCCAACAATCTGAACTTTTTTCCCAAGAGTTTTTGTCATAAGTTTATAACCTTCCCAATCATCTTCTGAAAGGCCGTCCTCTATAGAAACAATCGGAAATTTTTTAACCCAGTCAGCATAAAAAGCAACCATCTGCTCTGAGGTCAAAACTTTGCCTTCTGTTTCCAAATGATACTTACCTTCTTTGTAGAACTCACTTGCCGCTCCGTCTATAGCGATACCAATATCTTTGCCTGGTTTATATCCAGCATTTTTTATTGCTTCTAAAATTATTTCTATCGCAGATTCGTTTGAAGGTAGAGTTGGTGCATATCCGCCCTCATCTCCCACAGAAGTATTTAATTTTTTAGCTTTGAGTAATTTTTTTAGTTCATGAAAAACTTCTGCTCCCCATTGTAGAGCCTGTTTAAATGATTTGGCTCCAGTAGGCATTATCATAAACTCCTGAAGGTCTGTTGAATTTTCTGCATGCTTACCCCCGTTCAATATATTCATCATAGGCACTGGAATAGAAGTTGTTTTTGATTTTGAAATATCTTTAAAGTATTTCCAAAGTGGCTTCTTCATTGAAACTGCTTGTGCTTTAGCAAAAGCCAATGAAACTCCAAGAATAGCGTTTGCCCCTAGTTTTGTTTTATTCTCTGTTCCATCAAGTTTTATAAGAAGTGCATCAAGACCATTTTGATCAAGATCTTTTCCTTTAACTGTTTTTGCAATAGTTGTGTTTACGTTTGCAACTGCTTTCAAAACTCCTTTTCCTCCATATCTTTTTTTATCACCGTCGCGAAGCTCACACGCTTCATGACTTCCAGTAGAAGCACCACTTGGAACTGCAGCTCGTCCAAAAGATCCATCTTGTAAAAACAAATCAACCTCTACTGTAGGATTGCCTCTAGAATCCAGAATTTCTCTACCAATTACTTTTATGATCTTTTGCACGTAATTTATAAATTAATTTATTAAAAAAAGTATTATACAGGAAATTGACCTAACGAACAACACAAAACTAGCAGAAATTAGTTTTGTATTTTTTTAGATTATCTTCCATCTCAAAACTTTTTGAGACGTTTTTAAAAAGTATAACGTGCTTTGTGCGCGCACCAGGATTCGAACCTGGGACCTCACGAGTATCAGTCGAGCGCTCTAGCCAACTGAGCTATGCGCGCACAAAACCAACTAAAAACTTTTTTAAAAAAATTCTGCTCGAACAATTTTTACCCGACCAGAAACACCTTCCACAACTAGGTGAATATATCAGAAAATAGGAATTTTCACAAACAAAAAGGCGGTCGCGATGACCGCCCTCGGTGGGTATACCAGGAACAGCTCTAGCTGACGTTCCTGATCCTTCGATAGCTCCGGAATCTGAGTGCCGGAACGCGAACGGCCAGGAACGCGACGACAAGTGCGATGGTCATCCCGCACACTTGCCTGAACGATGGAAGTGAGTTGGACATGTCCGTCCCACCAGCTACTCCCAAGATGTACCCCAGGGCAACGACGACGACTATTCCACGAATGGAATTTCTCATCTGCACCTCTGATACAATTATACACCAGTCTATTCTTTTTGTCAATACACAAAAATACCGCCATATTTGGCGGTATTTTTGTTATATCATTCTTTATTTTGTTCCGTTCATATTGTCTTTCCAATAGTCAGATTGTTTTAGGACAGACAATCATTGTCCATTAGATCCTCGATCGAGAGACCCAATATCGACGCACATCCTTCTGTTTCCGAAGAAACTGAAGGCTTATGTTTCGCAAAGCGAAACAGGTTTCAAATTGAATTAATCCACGACCAGCTTCCGCTAGCCGTGCCTTGTTACGACTTACTCCCTGTTACCGAATTTACCGTGGTCTAGTATACACTAGCCTTCGGGTATTCCCGGTTCCCTTGAGTTGACGGGCGGTGAGTACAAGACTTGAGAACGTATTCACCGCGGTATAGCTGACCCGCGATTACTAGCAATTCCAACTTCATGAGGTCGAGTTTCAGCCCTCAATCTGAACTGGGGCGGTTTTTATTAGGATTGGCTCAAGGTTTCCCTGTCGCGACCCGTTGTAACCGCCATTGTATTATGTGTGTAGCCCAAGGTATCAAAGGGACATGCTGACCTGGCGTCATCCTCGCCTTCCTCCCAGCTTTCAATCGAGAAAGTAAGAAGAATGTTTTGAGAAAAGACTAGTGAGCGCGTCGGCGCGAACTCAAGGAAAATTTTAGCAAAAATTTATCCGTGTCTTTTCAAGAAACATTCTAATTACTTTCCAAACTAAAAGCTGGGCAGTCTCGCCTGATACGTATAACAGACAACGAGGGTTGCGTTCGTTACCCCACTTAAGGGAACAATTCAAATCACGAACTGACGACGGCCATGCATCACCTGCCTAACTGTCCTTGTG
>JBEBJP010000044.1:0-3410 GCA_040079825.1 Parcubacteria group bacterium | reverse complement strand
CTTTGGTCAACTAACAAAGACAGCTGTACAGAAATTCCAATGTGAAAAGATGGGTATTTGTTCTGGATCAGAAGGAACAACTGGTTATGGGCTAGTGGGAAAACAAACTAGAGCAAAAATGCAACAATAGAATCTAAATGAAAATTTTTGAGACACACCAATGTCCAAAATACTTTTATGAGGCAGGACAATTAAGAACTGCAGCGCCGTCAGCAACACGAGACACTCGCAAACCAGTAAAACCTGTAGAATCCACACAATAATAGTTATAAGTTGTAGCTCCAACAACTTCTGGAATCTTAAGTGGAATAGACGCCACCCATCCACTCGTGTTAGATCGACAAATCGATACGGTGGTATTTGTCTGGTTCGAACTTGTAAGATATCCTATAGATGTAGCTCCACTTTGAGAGTGCGCTGCATTAACTTGATCTCTTATTGGTTTAACACCGTTAACAGACGCTGCACCACAGACACCGTTATATTGACTTGCACCGTTGGAATCATAAAAAAGTTCTGCTTGGGAACGAGCATTAGCCAAGTTAGTCTTTATAGCAGAGTTTGCCCCCTTATTTCTTGCAGTATTTAGAGCGGATAAAACAACTGAAGAAAGCATGCCAATGATCGCAATAACAACCAAAAGCTCTATCAGAGTAAACCCTTTATTTATTTTCAAAATATTTTTCATATTTTTATACATTAATAATAACTAAGCTACAGACGCGATGTTATATATCGGCATAAGAACCGCGGCAAGTAACACGCCCACTCCAAGACCCAAAGTAACTATCATGATAGGTTCTATCAAACTGACCAAAGTATCGACAGCACTAGTAACCTCTCTCTGATAGAATTTTGACATAGTTTTTAAAATACTGCCAAGCTCCCCAGTCTCTTCCCCCACCTTTATCATTTGGACCATCATTCCAGGTATTTCTTTATACTGGCCAAATGAAGCAGATAAAGAAGCCCCGCCTTTTACCTCGAGCATTGTTCTTTCTACAATTGATTTATAAACTCGGTTATCTATCACGTCAGCGGTTATTTCCAATGCTCGAAGAATTGGAATACCACTCGTGATCATTGTATTTAAATTGTCGGAAATTCTAGACAAATATAGTTTTCTATATAAATCTCCTAAATAAGGAACGTTTAGACGTAATGTATCTATGTTCATAGCACCGTCGTCTGTTTGGTAGTATTTCCAAACAAAAAAACCAAAAATTACTACTCCTGCTGCAAGAAATATTCCATAATGAATCAAAATATCACTAGCTAAAAGAACGATCTTTGTGTATATAGGCACTTCCTGTCCAGAATCAGTTATCATAAGTGCGATCTTTGGAATAATAACTGTAAACATTAGGATCATAACACTGAGAAAAGTGAATATCACAAAACCAGGGTATATGAGTGCATTTCTTGCTTTTGAAGTAACCTCATAAGTCCTATCAAGATAGTCCGCTAAATAGTTGAAAGTTTCATCTAGCTTTCCAGACTCTTCTCCAGACCTAACCATGTTTACATAAAATGCAGAAAATGCGTCAGGGTGACGAGCCAAAGCTTTTGAAATAGAACTACCCCCTTGAAGATCTTCAGAAATTTGAACTAAATACTTTTTTAAAGTTGGGTTTTCAACCTGTGAACCGATCAACGTAAAAACTCGAAGCGCTGAAACCTGAGCTTGAAACAAAGTTGCCATCTGACGAGAAAGTATAACAATGTCTTTATTAGAAACACGATTAAAAATAGAAAGTGCAAAATTAACTTGCTTTTCTTCTGGAGAACTTATTTTGGAAAGAATAAGTCCCTTCTTTTGCAACTGACTAATGGCAATATCAACATTTATAGCCTCTATTGTGCCTTCTGATTTTACACCAGTATTGTTTATAGCCTCGTATTTAAATATCATAATTTTTGTAAATTAGAGCATTTTATCCAAACCTCTAGAATTTTGGGAGTTTAGATAAGCGTTTTCTATCGTAATTTCCCCTGCCCTAACTAGACCTGCCAAACTTCTATTTAAATCGATCATACCGAGCTCTGAACTTGTTTCTATAATAGAGTTTAATTCATGTATTCTATTTTCACGAATAAGGTTAGACACAGCATTGTTGTTTATAAGCAACTCACAAGCTGGTATAAGACCTCCAGATATTCGTGGTATAAGTCTTTGTGACAAAATTCCTAGCAATGTTGCCGACAATTGGTAAACAATTTGCTCTTGTTGTCCTTGTCCAAAAGAATCCACAATACGATCTATTGTTTGTGCTGCGGTATTAGTGTGGAGAGTAGAAAAAACAAGGTGTCCTGTTTCAGCTGCAGTAACTGCAGCAGCAATATCATCTGGACTTCTCATTTCACCAATCATCATAACGTCAACATCCTGACGGAACATACCATTCAAGGCAGTATGAAAATCTGGTGTATCTTGTAAAACTTCTCGCTGATCTATTATAGATTTTTTGGATTCGAATACATATTCGATAGGATCCTCAATAGTTATAATATGCTCTAGTCTCTGTTCATTGATAGAATCAATCATTGTTGCCAAAGTCGTACTTTTACCCTGTCCTGTAGGTCCCACAACAAGAAAGAAACCCTGTTGTTTGTTAACAAATGTCTCCAAAATAGGTGGAAGATTTAACTCTTCCAAAGTTCTAATAGATCTAGGTATCAAACGCAAAGCAATACTCATTTTACCCAACTGAAAATATGCATTACCTCTAAATCTAGTTTTTTCTCCATGACTATACGCAAAGTCTACTTCCTTTTTTTCTAAAAAAATCTCTTTTTTCGAAGCATCCAAAACTTCATCCAAAATACCCTTCATGTTTTGCTTCTCCAAGACAGGGTGATTAGTGATAGGTATTAGTGAACCCGCAATACGAATTATCGGTTGGCGACCCTCTGCCAAATGCAAGTCAGAAGCATCTTCTTTTATCAAGATCTCCACCAAGTCATTAAACTCTTTTTTATAATCTGTGGCCATGCTTATTTTTTACTTTTTTGATAAATCTCTAGAACTTGCTCCACAACCTCTGAAGGAATAGTTGTTGCTTTTATTATATAGCCGTCAACACCGATTTTTTTAGCTTTTTCATAGTCATCAGCTTGGTTTGTTAGCATTATTATTACAGAATTCTTTGCAAGATTATCTTTTCTTATATTCGTGAGTAGCTCCAGACCATCCATTCCTGGCATTATTATATCCATTAAGATTATATTGTAATATGTCTCAGAATTTATTTTATCAAAAGCAACTTTTGTGTTAGATGCTATGTCAACATCCAGACCAGACTTCTTAAATTTCAAAGAGTACATATCTAACAAAAACTTGTCATCATCAATAAGTAGTATTTTTAAATTTTGATTTTCTGGCATATTTTTATTTTTATAACGTATTCACT
>JBEBJP010000043.1:0-3535 GCA_040079825.1 Parcubacteria group bacterium | reverse complement strand
TTAGAACATCGACTGTTTCATTTGTTGACGTTAATTTCAGAATTTTATGTTCACGGAAACTTTTGATAATAAGTTTTATATTTTCCTTAGAAGGTATGACTAAACTTGGGGTTGGAAGATCATGATCAAAAAGTTCAGTAATTATAAGACACTCTATATCAGGCGTAACTATTGGACCATGAGCAGAAAGGTTATAAGCTGTTGAACCAGACGGGGTCGAAACGAGAACACCTGTACCACGGATTTCTTCTACCATATCTCCATCTATACCAACTTCAATTTCAACCATACCCAATGGACTCTGAACAACTACTTCATTAAATGCTTCTGTGACAAAAACCGATCTACCGTCACGAATAACTCGAGCCTGAATTATCATTCCTGGATTTAATTTATACTCTCCATTTAAAAATTTTGTTAACTTTTCTTTAAAATCTTCTGGATTATTTATTGATGATATAAAACCAACTCTACCCAAATTCACACCAAGTATTATAGTGTCACTTTGAGAATACTTTCTACAAGCCTCTATTATTGTCCCATCTCCACCCAAAACAATAACAACATCAGGTTTTACCGAAGAAATTTCTATTTCTGGATAATCATTTTTTAACCACTCCTCTATCTTCAATTTCCATTTTTCAGCTTCAGGATTATCTTCTCTTAAATAAAAGGATGCCTTGTATATTTTTTTAGTCATAACCATGATTAATTAGTGTTATATATACACTAACATGTATGTATTTTTTATTCAAATAACCCAAATACACCCTATTCTGTAACAACAAGCGTTTTATGTAATCATTTTACCCCAATCACGGCTAGGTTTATGCGTAGGATAGATTATTTAATAACCCGCCTAACAACTTATAAAATGAAAAACCTTAACATGTTTGACTGGATTGTTTTAGCATTACTTGTAATCGGAGGTATTAACTGGGGAATGATAGGTGCGTTCGACATTAACCTTGTTAGCTCAATATTTGGCGTCATGACAACCGCATCAAGAATTGTTTATGGTGTCGTAGGTTTATCAGCTCTGTACACAACATATATTCTTTTTGCAAAATCAGAGTAAACAGAGTGATGGAGGAATGGCTTATTTATTCAAATACGTAATAGTTAACTGTAAAATAGTTGCGAACGAAACCCAAATTAAGTATGGAATCTGGATGTATGCAACCCATTTCATATGAGGATAGATAGCAACCATAGCCCAGATTAGTGTACCGAGAATGAGGAGGATATCGAATGAGGCAAGAAGATTATTTTTTAATCCAAATTGTATCGGTGTGAAAGCTAAGTTGAAAATCAAGTTTAGAATAAACGGCAAAGCCACAAAAAAAGATATTTCTTTTTGCCATGTCATCATAAAGACTTTTCCAAACGACACTACGATCAAAACGTAGAGAAAAGTCCACACCGGACCAAACAGCCAGCTCGGTGGCGACCACGATGGTCTCTGAATTTGTGAGTACCAGTTGTATGTGTTCATAGGTTCATTCTACTACAATATACAAAATGCACCAGAGAAGCATGCTATACTATCGCAATGTGTTTCTCAGCCGAAGCCAGTTTTATTGCCAGCGGAGGACTCGCTGTTATAGGAGGAGTATCTCTAGTTATGGCAAAAAAGGAAGACAAACTCTTGGCAGTTATTCCATTACTTTTTTCTGTACAGCAAGCTTTTGAGGGGGTTCAGTGGTTATATCTAGATTCCGGCTCATCGTCACTTTTAGCCGGTTACGGTTTTTTGCTTTTATTGTTTGGCCTGTATATATGCCGACATTGGTTTATTTTCTAGACACAAAGAAACACAAAATATTAAAATGGTTTCTGATTTTGGGGGTTCTCGTGGCTTTTTATTTTCTAGGATTGCTGTTAACACAATCTCTAGAGATTGATAAACTGAAATCTTGCGTCAGTTACACTTTCAATTATCCATTTATTAGTACGTATTTTGTGACGGTAGCCTATCTCGTGGCCGTGTTTGGGCCTATGCTTGTTTCTAGTAGAAAGATTTTGAAATGGTTCGGTGTTGTTTCTGCAATACTGGCTTTTATATCTTGGATTTTTTATGCAGTAAACTTTACTTCAGTCTGGTGCTTTTTTGCCGCAATTGTCAGTTCAATATTTTTCGTATATATAAAATGGAAAAATAAAAGCATCAAAATGGCAAACACTATAGCTGATGAACTACTTCGTAAACCAAAAAACTAAGAGCAGTTGAAATTATGATTCATTCATATTTATTTGAGTTCACAAACAATTATCTTGGGTCTTAAATACGTATCTACATTAGTTATAAATTTTAACTGTAATGACTGAATTATCTTGAATTTAGACTTAAGTATAATTGGTTCAATGATTTCATATTCGCTAGTATAGACAACTAATCTACCTGTAGTATTTAATACATCCTCACAATATTTAGTAAAAGTTTCGTATAGCTTTTCTAAGTCTTCACCTTTTAAAATTGACATACCAAAAGGTAAATCAGAGACAATAGCATCAAATTTACCCAGATCCGGCTTATCAAAAATATCCAGTTCCTTTACTTGAACTTTTTCTATAAGACCCGCCTTTTTAATGTTTTGAATAGACAAGGATAGACGCTTCTTTTCATTATCGAAACCAATCAATTTATTCAAGTTTGGATAACATTGTCCCGCCTCAATTAATAAAGTTCCACTGCCAGAAAATATATTCAAATAAGAATGTGCTGAATCAAGATTGCAAAAAGAATTTACTGCGTATGCTATTGTTGGATCCATTGCTCCACTCATATTTACAACTCTATAATCTCTCACCGAAAGAGGGCGTGGGGTTATTTGTACACCCATCTCCCAACCACTATCTAGTTTTATAATATGTATCTTTAAGTCTGCCTCGTCATTTTCCTCCAGTATATAGGTATCTAGTATATATCTTGCAATACTCCTAACTTCAGGCGAATCAGATCCAGCACAGCTAATTTTGAATGTCTTGAAGTCACAGTATTTAATAACCGTATCAATAAGACCAGCTAAAACAGACTTATGGTTTGAGATATATGTCGGGTGATATGTATCGCCTTGCATGACTAGATACACACGAGCAACACTTCTTAGTTTTTTTACTTCATGTATGTTATTTTCTGAAAATTCGATAAAAACAGAATCCGTGTCCTCATTAATTACTTCAAAATTAAGTCTTTTCAATTCATCCAAAACCACAGGTTTCAAACCTGTTATATAGGATAATTTTATTTTCATTTCTAGACTGTTCATGCATTTAATTTCTTTTAATATCCCCGTTGCACTTTCGAGGTGTTGTGGTTGCATGTGGGTATTATATCAAATAAGTGGATAGAGAATGTTACAATATTTTTTCTCTATAAAGAGTTTTATGAATTCCATCTCCTGCATCTTCTCCTGTTATTTTGAAATCCATTTTTTCATAGCTAAATTATTTTAGACGAGCAGTTTCCATGATCAATGTATCTCTTTCCTTGATAAAGCCTCCTTCGTAATTATTTGGAACACTTGTTGAAATA
>JBEBJP010000042.1:0-3592 GCA_040079825.1 Parcubacteria group bacterium | reverse complement strand
TATCGGAAAAAATGATAGAAGTTGGAAAAGAAAGACTAAAGAACCTAAGCAACGCAACCATAACAGCGAATGATGGTCTAACTTACCCAGTAAAAGATGATTCGATTGATTTTGTTTTTTCTTATATAGTTTTCCAACACATGTCTAGTAAAAAAACTGTCAGAAAAAACTTTGAAGAAATAAAAAGAACTCTTAAAGATGGAGGAATAGCGAAAATACAAGTCAGAGGTCTGCCTACTAGTAAAATGAACTGGTTTTATGGACCATCATTTACAAAAGATGAAATAGAAAAGCTACTTAGTTCAGTTGGGCTAAAAATCCTAAAGATGGACGGAGAAAACCAAAGATATTTCTGGTTGTGGTTAACAAAATAAATATTAACTATTTAGTTGGCTTTTCTAACACGATACACATTCTAGGAGACCATCTTTCATTTTTCGGGAATTTCAATGGAATTCTAAATCCAAATATGAAAATTTCTGTCCTTTGTTGAAAAAAAACGGCTGAATGATTGAACATTCTTGTTGCATATTCAAACTTATCTTTTGGTTGAAATGTAATATGTTGGACAGAATGATAACCTTCCAATATATTTTTTCTCAAAAAAAGTAACCTGCTAATTATATTCCATCCTATAACAGTAGTTATTATGACCACTCCACCAGGCTTAAGTGTACGAAAGCACTCTCTATAGAAATGAAAAGGATTTTCCAAGTGTTCAACCAAATTTCCAGCTGAAATTATATCTAATGTATTATCATCAAAAGGTATTCGGTCGAAACTAAGATCAACTTTAGAAAATGGAAGTTTTTTTATTCCTTCATCAACGCGACAGTCATCTATATCACTCAAACTAATATCTTCGTAACCCAAAGAGATAAGGGCTTTTGATACTGTACCCAATCCAGCTCCAACTTCATGAATTTTAGGATTTTTATTTTTGTTTTTTTTATAATTCTCAAAAATATTCCAGAAAAAATTATCCTTGGTATACCAATACCCAAGAGATGGAAAATTAAGTTTCCTACCTTCTACTCCAGCAGCCAAATATTGTTCTTTTTGCGACATATCTTAGGTAAACTTAATTAAAATTTATTTTTAAACCTGAGAAAAACCTTTTTGGTATTCTCTAAAAAACCAGATAAGAATACCATATCCTCTTTTCCAAATACTACCATATCATGTAAATTTACAAAAAGCCTTGGAGTCATGTTTTTCATATAGACATAAACAGAAACTACCATTACAAACGTAATAATAAAATTGTGAACAACAAGACCCCACAAACCCAACATAGGCAAAAGAAGTAGATAAAGCGGAATTGAAATTACTGTTTTTAATACTTTCTGAAAAAAAGCAAACTTTTGTTTTCTGAAAGCAACAAAAAATATAGAAGACATGGACATAATAGCTAACATAGGAAGTGTTAATAACAGAACCTTAAAATATGGCATAGACACAATATATTTCTTAAAGAAGAAATCAATTAAAATTGGAACTGTAAAGTATGCCACTAAACCAGAAAGAGTAGCTATAGCCACAAGATACTTCATTCCATATGTATATATTTTCTTAAGTTTTTCCTCATTTTTTATTTCTAGCGGAACAAGAACTGCAAGAGTCTTGGTAGGTAAGAATCCAGCAATAGTTCCAACAATAGTTTGCGCAACCGAATATATTGCTACTGCTTCAGTATTTATGAAGAGTTTTATTGACCAAGCTTCAAATATCGGTGTTATTTTGCCTGTTATTTGCTGGAATATTCCCCATTTTCCGTGGGAGGTCATTATTTTAATTAAAAAGTTATTGCTTGATTTTTTGACTATTGACCATGGAGAATACGCTTTCAAAAATTGTGGAACAAGAAGCGCCAAGGTTACAAACAATGAGCCAACTAAAGATATAACCACAGCCCTCAAGTTAACATGATTAAAAAAATAAAAGTATAAAAGTATAACCAACTGAGCAATCTTTGCGACTGATGTTCTACTTGCAATAAAATTGAACATCTTTCTCATTTCCAAAACAACCTTCATTACACCAAGTAGTGCATCATGAATGAACAAAAAAGATATTATCCTTATAAGAGAGATATAGTCTGGACCATACTTTGCGGATAGAAATGGTGTGAAACAAAAAGTTGCAAACAACAACAAAAAGCCTATTGCAATTTTAACGTAAAATATTTCATAAAAGAGTTTCTTTGCATCAGCATTTCGTCCTTCTGCTTCATACCTGATAATATCATTGGCAACAACTCCACCCCCGACCCCCAAGAGAACAGCTAAACCACTATACGACGAAAGAAGCAACTGAAAGGAACCGTACTCATAACGAGTAAGTGACGATATGATAAAAAAAGTATTTATTACGCCAATTATCTTTGCAAAGGTGTCCCAAAAACCGTAAGACAACTCACCCACAAAATAACTTCTAGAGAAATTGTTATTTTTTTCCATAATGAATCATTATACACTTATCTATACCCTCTTAAAGATAAGATTCTCAGTGTCTTTTCTTTTTTCCTCATAATCAGACAAAACAAAACCTTTTGAATAAAAGAATTCATTAAACCACTCTCTATTTTCAACATAATCCTCATCCCTACTAATCTCAACCAAGACACTCCTCACTCTGTTGTCAGAAAAAACTTTTTCTCCACCACTTACCACATCCCTTTCTATACCATCAACATCAATTTTTACATGGTTAGGAAACTCCAAACCTAAATCAAAAACCAAATAATCAAGGTTAAACCCGATTGATCCCTGAACATGATCAGGTTTGAACTCTTTTTTCATATTATCTAAGCTTTTACCAAATGAATGCAGAGCATTCCCTACCCGAAATTTATTTATGAAAAATTTATCAAGCTTTATAGATGAACTTAATGCTATCGGGTATGCCACAACTTTAGAAGATAATCTGTTTAGATGAATATTTTTATTAATTTTAGCGAAATTTAAAGATTCAGGCTCAAAAGAATACACTCTACATTTAGGTTCATATACAGCTGGAAAAATAGAATAAAGTCCTATATTTGCCCCTATGTCATAAAAAACATCATCTGGTTTTATGAAATCCATAATCCATTTTAATGTATTCGGTTCCTTTGTTTCGTAACTTTTTGCCCTTTTCAACTCCTTTCCAGTTTCTGCCAAGATCAATATTTTTTTACCGTTAACCACACACTCTAGAGTGCGTGGAAGAAATAATGTTTCGATTTTATATTTAACATTATTAAACTTATTTTCTATTACATTTATTAAACTCATATTATTTTACAACTTCTAATTCAACTCTCATTGTTTTAACAACGTCCCAAATAAATCTTTTGAAGTATTTTAATACGAATAATTTCCATCCAGTTGCAACATATTTATAAGTAATACTTTTAACCCTAAAGTCACATTTGAAATCATACCTCTGGTTTCTTTTATCAAAATATTGAAAAGTTTTTTCAGTAAAAAATCTCTTATGAGTTGGGTCTTGAAAAGCGCCTGTAGTTTTAAAATATGGGACGATAATATCTATTTTTGCTCCTTTTTTACAAACTCTATAAATTTCCTCCATAATACCAACTGTATCATCC
>JBEBJP010000041.1:0-3690 GCA_040079825.1 Parcubacteria group bacterium | reverse complement strand
AGAGACAGGTTAGCCATAAAATTTCATTTATGTTAATCATGATCTTATGACAAAATATATTTTTGATTTTGATGATGTAATATTTTTTAACACAGAAAGGTTTAAGAAGCATATGTATAAATGCTTTGATGATATTGGGGTTCCTTATGATACCGTTAAAAAATACTATCAAATAGAACGTGACAAAGGATTTGTTCTTGGTAATCTCGTAATTTCGGTCATTAATGGAGAAAAAATTGACTTTATAAGCCCCAATGATTTAACAGAAAGAATAATGGGAGAGTGTAAAAATTTTATCAACAATGAGTTGATAGATATTATAAAAAAGTTGGATGTAAAAAACTGTTATATGGTGACACATGGGGTAACAGAGTATCAAATGGAAAAAATAAACAGAACTGGTGTAAAATCACTATTTTATAATATAGGAGTCATTCAGGATACCAAGAAACAATATGTTGAGACAATTTGTGAGAATTTTAAAAATGATATGGTTATTTTCGTGGATGATAAAGAAAAGAGATTTGCCGATCTTGATTTTAATAAATATCCAAATTTAAAAATGATACTTTATACTGGAATAGATAGTGTAAGAAATATATTTGAATTAGCTAATGTGGGAAATGATACAATTATGTAAAACCCGATTTTGTTACTCTGCTGCCACTAAAAAGTCCCAGAATTTAGGCCAAGATTTACTAACACTATCTTTGTGCAAAAAATCTAGTTTCTTGTTATTAATAATTCCCCACATAGCTAGAGCTTGAACTACTCGGTGATCTTTGGAGGTGATGTCTATACCTAGTTCAGCTTCTGTTATGGCTTTTTCCATTTCTTCTATACGGTTACTTTCGTGCCCCCTTAGACTAGGCCAACTTTTTTCTCCGTTCTCTTTGGTTATAAAATTAAATACCCTAGCGAAACAG
The DNA here is from genome assembly GCA_040079825.1 of Parcubacteria group bacterium. Lineage (GTDB taxonomy): Bacteria > Patescibacteriota > Minisyncoccia > Phycocordibacterales > DATDWN01 > C7867-006. The sequence goes on along the minus strand of JBEBJP010000041.1, from coordinate 2,764 downwards.
TAGTCATCTGAACACGTTGGAACAAAAACAACTTTTAAACCCTTCTTTAATTCTAAAAAAGCCTCAACTTGTTTTTGTATAGTTTCGTCATATTGTGCGTCCCAAACTAATCCGGCTTGTCTTTTTTTGTTCCAATGATCTACTGCATCATACGTTTGTTGTAGTTTGCTGGGTGGGTTTGAAATACGTTGCTTATTCCCGGTAATAATTGAGGCTGTAGCCCATTGTGTGGTTTGATTGTCTAGATTTAACAGTTTTTCTAAACTAAGATTTATAATATTTGGATCGTTTATTATTTCTCGATTCTTGAGGGTTCCTTCTTTTATAAAAACTTTATTCAAATTTAGTTTCCATGATGCAAATTGTAACAATCTGTAAAGAGTTGCGGATTCTCCAACATTGATAGGGGAGCCAGTTTTCCACGCTACACTTGAATTTTTTAATGCCAACAAATCACCATTAAGATCAGTTTGCCTATTCAAAAATAGTTCTATGTCAGTGTATCCGTTAATTATATCTAGAACACCCATACGAGTAATCCATGATTTATCTAGTGGAATAAATTCCTCATACTTTTTTTCATGAATCTCTGTGTCGAGTTTTGTTGTCATAATTATTTAGTACCAAATAATATAAATATTATAATGGAATCACTAGGCGTCGGCGATAATATGCTTGCCAAACTGCGGGATACGACAAGTTGCGCACAAACACCCTGAGCCGATTATCGTCATCTATGAGTACACCGACAACAGAGCTACTTTCTAGTTCAAATAAGGTGACATAACTTCCTGTTCTAATTTTATCACGATGATCACGACAGAACTGAACTACCTGACTTTCTTGCCAGCGTGACCTGTCTTCACCAAAACTCCCAAAGAAATCTACAAATGTTCCATCTCCAACCACTTCATAAATACTAGCACTCATGGCTAGAGTAGGTTTACCGGGAATGTTGGGTAGGGGGTCCAAATAAACTCTTCCTTTAAAGATATCTGATTCAGTAATTGTTTCTAATCCAGTGGTGGCGTTTACGACGATATTCTCGTCCTTAAAAAGACAAGATAAATATTTCTTTTGAGCTTTAGTTTCTTCAATCATATATATTAAGATAAAACCACAATACGGCGACGATATTCAGCGTGCCAAACATTGGCATATGAAAAACTCCTGATGAATGCCCTGAGTTTGTTGTCATCGTCAATAAGTACGCCAACAACGAAACCATTGTCTAGCTCAAAGAAGGTGACGTAGTTACCAGGTCTAATTTTGCTCCAATGATCACGACAGAACTGAACTACCTGACTTTCTTGCCAGCGCTTTCTGTTTTCTCCAAAACTTCCAAAGAGTTCGGTAAATTTTGCGTCTCCAATCATTTCGTGAACTTCTGCTGTTGATTGTAAGGAAGGTTTTCCTGCAGATTTTGGTAAGGGGGTCAAATAGACTCCGCCTTTAAAGACGCCTGATTCCGCCAAAGTATCAGTTCCGTCTGTAGCGCTAATATTAATATTTTCTGTTTCAAATAGACGAGCGGTGTATATATTTTTCATACAATTAAATCTATCATCACTAGGGCTGTTGTCAAACGTATGCAAGTGCTTTTATCTGTAATTTTCTGGTTTTATAATCCCTTCTGCCTCCTCAACAATAAAGTTAACTCCGTCTGACTGTAATTTAACGTATCCTCCGTGTTTAAAAGATCCTTCTGGTAGAGATTTTCCTCCAGTGTAACCTATTTTTACAAGAAAATTCTTTATACAACCACCATGAGTAACAACTAACACCGTTTTATTTGGATGTGTTGTTGTTATCTCTTGTATCTTTTGAATGAGCCTTCCCACTACTCTTTCGTCAGTTTCAATAAAAGGAGCTAATTCAAACGAGAGATATTCATTTCCCTGTAAAGGTGCCCTCTCTTTCAGCTTATCTTTAAGAGTATTCTTAAATACACTAGCATGTTGTCCTTCAAAGATTCCATACGAACGCTCACGAAGTAGGGGTGATGTTTGAATACTAAGTTTTCTATCAGAATTAACAATCTCTGCAGTTTTAAGTGCTCGGTATAAATCGGAAGAAAAGATTGCATGAAAATCAACTTTTTTTAGCTTTTCAGCGGCTTCTTCAGCTTGTTTTATTCCAACTTCCGCCAGTAGAGATTCGGACTGTCCCTGGGTTATATCCTTTATATTCCACTCTGTTTCTCCGTGGCGCAGTAAATATACCTTACAGTAGTTTTTATTATCACTTTGACTAAGCTTGCTTTTCATAGGCTAATTATATAATATTGTGACATTAATCAAATTATACCATAGCTAACCATAACAAAATGAATAAGAGTGGCAACATACTTCACATGGTATCTACTGAATTCCAACACGAAAGAACCACTATATCACTAATTCCTTCGGAAAATTTAATGAGTGATTTGGCTACCAGTATGTATGTAAGTAGAATAGCGAATCGTTACGTTTTACCATTAAAAGTGGGAAATAAGCATTTCATGCCTGGACGAGAAAATCTAGAAAATATTTTGAATTTCTTAAACAAAAAACTCTGTTCAATATATAAAACAAAATACGCTATAACGAAGGGGCTTTCAGGGATTCAACAGATGGATATAATAATGTCTGCCATGATAAACGTAACAGATAAAATTGTTATTATGGATAATTTGAATGGAGGTCATAGTAAAACGGAAGGTATAGCAAAAAAATATGGTTTTGAAGTAGATAACATAGGTATTGAATTTGATAACTGGGATATT
>JBEBJP010000040.1:0-3774 GCA_040079825.1 Parcubacteria group bacterium | reverse complement strand
ATTTATGGCTGTGTATATTGTAAAAACCCGTGTCAAACCGACTGTTAGTAGTATGTGGATAAGTTCGTTGACAATATTGTTGACAAAATATACCTACTTGACGTATACTCTAATTCACTTCGAACGATTGAGTTCTGACTGAAAGAAGCAAAATAGAAGGGTTTTAATAAAGGGTTTTTGAATACTAAGTTTTACTATTTTGTTTGTTTTTAAATAGATAAAAAGTTTATAAAAAATAAATAAGCCTTTAAGGGAAGGTCTATTTATTTTTGTTTGTCTATAACAAACCAAATTAACCAATCTGCGTTGTTGCTGTTCAATTTTGTTCGTTCACCTTACTTTTGTAAGGCTCACTCACAAAATCTCCAGCGCCTAGCATCTTAGTCAATTTGGCTCGTTATATTTATCAGAGGGGTGAGAAGTCATGGTCATGACTTCGCAAGACCTTGAGCATCTTAAAAATGCGAAAGGTGTACAGACCCTGTAAGGGTTAATATAAGTACAACAATTATGAACACAACTGCGCGTCCACAGAAGCATTTTAGTCGTTTTAAAAAACCACTCATCAAGACGCCAAACTTTGTCGAGCCACAACTCGACTCTTTTAAGTGGCTGATTGAGAAAGGTTTGAAAGAAGTTTTCGAAGAGTTTTCTTCTATAAAAGACTTTTCTGAAAGAAAATTTACACTAGATTTCACTGGTTTTGAGTTGGCAGAAGCAAAATACGATGAGTATTTCGCAAAAGACAACAAACTTTCTTACGAAGCACCACTTAAGGTGAAAGTAAGACTACGAAACCATATATTAGGCACAGACAAAGAACAGGAGATTTTCATGGCGGATTTCCCTTTAATGACTAACCATGGAACTTTTATTATCTCTGGTATAGAAAGAGTTATTGTCCCTCAACTAGCTCGTTCATATGGAGTTTTCTTCACTGAATCAGAAATAAAAGGTAAAAAACTTTTTGGCGCAAAAGTTATTCCTTCTCGTGGAGCTTGGATAGAGATTGAATCAGATGCTGATGGTGTCATATATATACGTATAGATAGAAAGAGAAAGTTTCCAGCTACTACACTACTTAGAGTCTTAGGAACAAAAGATGACGAAGCTATAAAAAAACTTTTTGAAAATGATCAGTTTGCTCTGACTTCTATGGAGAAAACTCTTCTGAAAGATCACGGAAAGTCTGTAGACGAAGCTTTTATAGACATATATAAGAGACTTCGAGACGGAGACATGGCTACAGCTGACAATGCTAAGGAATTTGTTAACTCTATTTTTGACAAAGAGAGATACGATCTTTCTCCAGTAGGAAGACACCGATTCAATAAGAGATTTGGCAAGAAGATGGATGAAAAGGAACTAAAGAAGAAAACAATTTCTTTGGAAGACATCGTTACTATTATTTCTCACATCGCTCATCTAAATAATACTCCAGGAGCTTTGGCAGATGATATCGACCACTTGGGAAGTAGAAGAGTTCGATTTGTCGGAGAACTTTTCCAGCAAAAGATTCGAACAGGTATGGCTCAGATAAAAAGAAACATTCAAAACAGAATGTCTACTATAGATACTGATGTAACACTTCCTGTTCAATTTATTTCTCCAAAACCACTTCAGGCAAGAATAAAAGAATTCTTCACAACAAACCAGCTATCACAGTTTATGACACAGGAGAATCCTTTGGCAGAGATTGAAAATCTTCGAACTCTTTCAGCACTTGGTCCGGGAGGTCTAAACAGAACTCGAGCAGGTTTTGAAGTTCGAGACGTGCATCCATCTCACTACGGAAGACTTTGTCCAATACATACACCTGAAGGCCCAAACATTGGTCTTGTTTTGCGTATGGCTATTTATTCTAGAATAAATAGTTTTGGAATGATCGAAACTCCTTACGCAAAAGTAAAAAATGGAAAAGTTACAGATGAGATTCTTTATTTAAATGCATCAGAAGAAGAAGGATATGCTATTGCTCATGCTGCTACTCCAGTAGACGAAAGTGGAAAAATATTAGTAGATGATGTTGAAGTTCGAATAGAAGGTGAACCAAGTACTATTTCAAGAGAAAAAGTAGATTTTATTGATGTTGCAACAAACCAAGCTTTCTCAATCGCCACTTCAATGATTCCTTTTTTGAATCATGACGAAGCAAACAGAGCACTCATGGCAAGTAACATGCAGAAACAAGCGACTCCTTGTATTGTTCCCGAAGCTCCTTTGGTTGCTACTGGTATGGAAGCAGATGCTATTAGAGATACAGGAAGAATTGTAATCTCAGATGAAGAAGGAATTGTAACTCATTCAGATGGTAATAAAGTTGTTATAAAAAACAATAAAGGAAAAGAAACAGAACACAACTTAGTTAAGTTCTCTAGAACAAATGGATTTACAGCTTTTCATCAAAGACCTTCTGTTAATGTTGGAGATAAAGTTAAAAAAGGAACTATATTGGCTGATACATCAGCAAGTGTTGGAGGACAATCTGCTATCGGTCAAAATATGCTTGTAGCTTTCATGTCTTGGGGTGGTTCAAACTATGAAGACGCGATTATTCTTTCAGAAAGAGTTGTAAAAAATAGTAAATTTACTTCAATACATATAGAAGAATTTGTTGTTAGTGTTCGTGATACAAAACTTGGTCCAGAAGTAACAACTTGTGATATTCCTAACGTTGGAGAAAGTAAACTAAAAAACTTGGCAGAAGATGGAATAGTTCGGGTTGGAGCAGAAGTTAGATCAGGTGATATTTTGGTAGGTAAAATTACTCCAAAAGGTGAAACACAACTTACTCCAGAAGAGAGATTGCTCAGATCATTGTTTGGTGAAAAAGCCCACGATGTAAAAGATACATCAAAGAGAATGGAAGGAGGAAAAAGAGGAAGAGTCATTAAAGTTCAAGTATTCTCAAGAGAAAAGGGAGACAAACTTGATTCAGGTATTATAAAAAGAATACACATAGAGGTTGCACAACTTAGAAATGTTTCTGTTGGAGACAAGTTGGCTGGACGACATGGAAACAAAGGAGTTATATCTCGAATTCTTCCAGAAGAGGATATGCCATACATGTCAGACGGTACTCCTATAGATGTTATTTTGACTCCTCTTGGTGTGCCATCACGTATGAACTTGGGTCAGATATTGGAAATACATCTAGGTCTTGCGGCCCATACACTTGGTTACCAAGCTATCGTTCCTCCTTTCACAGGAGCAACTGGTGAAGAAATAAAAGATGAATTAAAGAAAGCAGGATTTCCTGAAACAGGAAAAATCCCTCTATTTGATGGACGAACAGGTCAACGATTTGATCAAGATATTGCAGTTGGATATATGTATATTCTTAAATTGCACCACATGGTTGAAGACAAGATACACATGAGATCTATTGGTCCATACTCACTTATTACACAGCAACCACTTGGAGGTAAGGCTCAAAACGGAGGTCAAAGATTTGGAGAAATGGAAGTGTGGGCACTTCTAGGTCATGGAGCAGCGCATACACTACAAGAAATTCTAACTATTAAGTCAGACGATATTGTAGGTAGATCAGCTGCTTTCGATGCAATTGTGAAAGGTTTGCCAATTACACAACTTAATACACCAGCATCATTTAATGTGCTTTTGAATAACCTTAGAGGTTTGGCACTTGATGTTCAAATTAAAAAAGGGTCGAAAGAATTATTGGATAGTAATAAACCAATTATTTAATCTGGAGAAATAATATAAATTCAAATATATGAAAACAAAAAATATAGAATCAAGCGATTTTGAAAC
>JBEBJP010000039.1:0-3888 GCA_040079825.1 Parcubacteria group bacterium | reverse complement strand
TGTGTATAAGAGACAGGCAGCATTCTTTTTTATAAGACCAGTCTTGACTGACTTATCAAGAATTTTTTGTACTTGAGGCATAAACGCCACAGCTTCTTTTATTTTCTTTTCAGCTACGAGTTTTTTAACCTGCTTTACAGCTTTGTTTATAAGTTCTTTTTTCTTTATATTAAAACCTCTCTTTTTCTGAGATCCTCGGAGAGCTTTCTTTGCTGATGTTGTTATAGGCATAAGGCAGATACTATAACATAATACAAAATAAATCAATAGCCTCTGGTATTTAAATAGAGTATCATTATGCTTATGATAGGATATTTAAAAGGCACCATAATTCACCAAGATATAAAGTCACTTATACTAGATGTATCAGGAGTGGGCTACAAGATATACACGAATACAGCTACCCTAGAGGGTCAAACCCAAAAACCTCTAGAACTATGGACATATATGGCGGTTAGAGAGAACGCGTTGGACCTATATGGCTTTAAAACTAAAGAAGAATTGAGTTTCTTTGAGTTGCTAATAACCGTTTCTGGAATAGGACCAAAATCCGCTATGGGAATACTAACAGTCGCGACACTTACCAACCTCAGACATGCCATATCGACTGGAGACACTACACATCTAACCAAAGTGTCTGGAGTTGGAAAGAAAAACGCTGAAAAAATAGTGCTGGAGTTAAAGGACAAACTAGATGAAATTTCTTTAGACTTATCTGGTCCAGTGAGTGGAGATATGGATGCATTGGAAGCTCTAAAAGCTCTCGGTTATCCAGAAAGAGAAGCAAGAGAAGTTTTGAAACGTTCACAAGGCGAAACTACCGAACAAAAAGTAAGATCTGCACTAAAAAATATAAACAAGTAATATGCCCGAGTTACCAGAAGTAGAAAACCTAAGACTAGGATTGGAAAGAAATATAGTTGGTCAAAAGATTTTGAAGGTTAAAGTAAACAAACCCAAACTTGTTTCAGGTAAAGGAACCCTTCGTACAGCTTCATCAAAAAAAGTGAAAGAGTTTGAGTCAGGCCTACAAGGAGAAACTTTTTCATCTGTAGAGCGTAGAGCAAAGAATCTAATTTTTAATTTCAAAAGTGGAAAAGTGCTTTTGGTGCACCTAAAAATGTCAGGTCAGTTTGTCTACAAATCTAAAGATTCATCGAAAAATAAAAATATTACAGGAGGTCATCCTATTCAACTTTCGGAAAAAGAGCTACCTAACAAACATACTCATGTAGTTTTTGAATTAAATAAAGGAACGCTTTATTATAACGACACTCGCATGTTCGGCTACCTCATATATCACCCATCGAAGGAGGCTTTTGATAAAGCTGATCACTTTACACTCTTGGGACTAGAGCCTTTCCAAAAAGAATTTACTTTAGAATATTTTCAGAAATTTCTAAAAAACAATAAAGCAAAAATAAAACCTGTACTTATGAACCAAAAAGTTGTTACTGGTTTAGGAAACATCTATGCAGACGAGAGCTTGTTTGAATCAAAAATAAAACCAGAAAGGTTGGCTTCATCCTTAAGGCCAAAAGAAGTCGAAAACCTACATCGGGCTATTTTGAGAATCATGAAAAGGGCTGTTGAGTTGGGTGGATCTTCTGTAGCGACTTATATGCTTTTAGATGAAACTCGCGGTAACTATGCGAGAGAACATAAAGTCTATGGTAAATCAGGTAAGGACTGCCCTATTTGCAAGAAATCTCTAAAAACAATCCTGATGCAAAGTCGCACCACAGTTTTTTGTGTCCACTGTCAAAAGTAAGACTACTCGCAAAATTTGTTATATTATTAAGTATATGAAAGATGATTCACTAGGAATATTGGTTATAATCGGTCTAATCTTAATTGCATTAGCTTCGAACCAATCTAGAAATAATAGTTCGCAAAACGGCACTGTTTTTTACAATACTCAAAACGACCCACAGAAAACTGTACAGGAAAATATATTGGATAAACAAAATCAGGTCCAAATCCTCCAAAACAAGCTAGAAACAGAAAGAGTAAAAAATAATGAATCAAAATACAAAGGAATAGTAACCCTAAACTACCCCGTGCGATCCACAGACCCAAAACAGGAATATATTTCAATAAAAGTAAACAACACCCCAAACGGCATATTGGTCACTGGCTGGAAACTTGTTAGCTCAACTACAGGAACTAGTGTAAGCATACCTAAAGCAAGTTATCTTTTATTTACTACAACACAGAACACTGAAGAAAATATATATTTGAGAGGAGGAGACACACTGTATTTAGTAACAGGAATTTCACCTAACGGTTCAAGTTTTAAAATAAACAAATGCTCTGGTTACCTAGCACAATTTCAAACTTTTAATCCTTCGCTAAATAACGACTGCCCTGCTCCGAGAAACGAAAACCTCTCCTCTATTCCTAGAACATCTGCCAACGACGCCTGTTTAGACTATTTGGATTCCTTCCCTAGTTGTAGAATACAAACAGAAACTTTGCCTCTTAACTGGGGTTATGAATGCAAAAATTTTATATATGAAAAGTTGAACTACAACTCTTGCATCAATACACACAAAAACGATGCCGACTTTTATAAAAATGAATGGAGAGTCTACCTAAAACGAAGCGACAGTATTTGGAAAGAAAAAAGAGAAACTATTACACTATACGACAATGATGGTAGAATCGTGGACTCAATAAAATACTAAATATTTAGTATTCTAAACAAGGCAACACCAAAAGCCACAGAAACGTTAAGTGACTCTTTGTCCCCCATCATAGGTATTTCAACTATCTTGTCAGATAAATTTATTATTTTCTCCTCTACTCCCTCAACTTCACTACCCAAAACAAACAGTATCGGATATTTTGGTTTAAAATTTTTATAATCTACAGAATTTTTTGACTGCTCCAAAGTAACAACTTCATAACCCTCTTTTTTTAACTTGTTTATTGTTTTGATAGGACTGTCTATGTATTGCCACGGTATCGTTTTCTCTGCTCCCAGGGCAACTTTTGCAATATCTTTTCTTGGTCTATTGAATTTATCTAGAGGGGTGGGTGTATAACCTGAAATATAAATGCTTTTTACCCCCAGCGCATCTGAAGTTCGAAAAATAGAACCAACATTGTGAGTACTGCGAATATTGTGTAGCAATACGACCACCTCGTGATCTTTTGGTTTTTTCATAAAAGGAACTATATCACCTTGTATCCAAATTTGAAATTTATCGTTTTAAATTATAGAATGTAGCAATGCACACACTTTCTATGTTTCCAGACTTATTAGTTTTTAATATTTTTGCACCATTTTTACTTAGACTTATTGTTGGACTTTTTGTTTTGAATGTAGGACTAGAAAGACTCAAAAAAACATATTCATTCATAGCTATTTTTTACGGGATCCTCGGTGTACTACTTATAATAGGTCTATATACACAACTTGCCTCTATGTTAGCTATTATTTTTGTAAGTGCTGACTATTACCTCAACAAAGGAGGTCATCCGTTTTCTAAAGAAAAGAAGATACTTTATTTTATTATAAAAATAATACTCTTAACTCTAATCGTCACAGGTCCAGGATTTCTAGCTTTTGATTTACCTCTTTAGTTAACATTTGAGTAATTGGACTTTTCGATTTTTTCTGTTATATTTCAATAGTTAGATGAAAGCATATGGTCAGGGATATTTTTCTTGCCGACGCAAGAAAAATTCCACGACCCTGCCTCGCCTATTTTTTCTTCTGAAAAAATATGGCTGTGGCTCGCATTTGTCTACAAAAACTTAAAGAAGTTTAAGTTTTTGAGCAAATGCGCCCGTAGCTCAGTCGGTAGAGCAGCTCCCTTTTAAGGAGATGGTCGCAGGTTCGATTCCTGCCGGGCGCACAATTAAAAAAGACCTGTTTAGGGT
>JBEBJP010000038.1:0-4529 GCA_040079825.1 Parcubacteria group bacterium | reverse complement strand
AGTCAAGATATCAAAAAAATAATATCAAAATTACCAGACACTCCAGGTGTTTACTTTTTCGTACGGAAAATGAAAAAAAATGATGGTGTTGAATATAAAAAGATTTTATACATTGGAAAAGCAACGTCGCTTCGGGATAGGGTAAGAAGTTATTTCAACAAAGATATAGTAAATACGAGAAGTCCTCTGGTCTTTAAGATGTTAGAAGAATTTACGGACGTAGAGTTCACTTCTACGGATTCTGTACTAGAAGCTTTGGTTCTGGAGGCATATCTCATAAAGAAACATCAGCCAGATGCGAACATAAAAGAAAAAGATAATAGAAGTTTTAACTTTGTTGTTATTACAAAAGAAGATTTTCCACGTGTCTGTGTGGTTCGCTCACGTGAACTTTTACATTCGTCTCTTTTGGTAGAAGGTTTGCCTATAGACTATTCTTTCGGTCCGTTTCCAAACGGAAGTCAGTTAAAAGAAGCACTTAAAATAATAAGAAAGATGTTTCCGTATCGTGACAGTAAATGTGCTCCAAACCAAGGTAGGCCTTGTTTCAACCGTCAGATTGGTCTTTGTCCTGGTGTGTGTACTGGAGAAGTAACAAAAGAAGAATATGAAAAAACTATAAAAAATATTATTTTGTTTTTTGAAGGTGATAAAAAAAGACTTGCAAAGAATCTAGAAAAACAGATGGGTGATTATGCAAAGGATAAACATTTTGAGAAAGCCGAGAAAATAAAGAGGACAATTTTTACTCTAAATCACATACAAGATATTTCTCTTATCAAAGATGAGATCTTCACTACGGGCAATCCTGGCCAGACTACTATGAGAATAGAGAGTTATGATATCGCTCACATGTCGGGACAAAATGTTGTGGGAGTAATGACAGTGGTGGAAGATGGGGAAATAAAAAAGTCAGACTATAGGAAATTTAAAATACGTGGCACCGGAGAAGTTTTTTCAAAGGTCCTCGGAAAAAATCCCCAGACCATTCGAAAAAATTCCTCCGGTACCGATGACTCTAGATTTATAAACGACACGAAAGCTTTGAAAGAAGTTCTCGCTCGTCGACTGGCTCATATCGAGTGGCGATTTCCAGATCTTATTGTGGTTGACGGTGGCGTTGCGCAGAAAAATGCAATTTCAAAAATACTAAAAGAAAATAACCAAGACATACCCGTGGTTTCCGTCGTAAAAGATGAAAGACATAAACCAAAGGAAATATTGGGCGATAAAAGATGGCTTAAATATGAAAAGGAGATTTTGATTTCAAATGCAGAAGCGCATAGGTATGCTATTGGCTTTCATAAACAACTTAGAGGCAAAATAAGATAGGCTTTGACCAAATCTTTATTTTGTTTTAAACTTGCATTTGGACGAAACTTGTTAAAACTCGAAAGGAGTGTTCGTGGATAAGAGACAGGCGTGTTACTTGATCAGTCCTCCCTGTGGCGGCAAGAGCACTCAGGGGAGACTTCTGTCGGAGTCGGGTATCACGTACGTGGATACCTCTGAACTCATCATGCGGGAGATCAACAGGTCACCCAAGTCGCTTGCATCTGGCACCGCCAGTCAGGCCATGAGGTCAGGTAAGCCGGTCAACGACATCATGGTCGACAATCTGGTGGCGAACTGGATCAAGGGTTGCCGGGACGCCGAGGTTTTCATCGGTGGCTATCCCCGCAATCTGCATCAGGCTCAGCATGCTGTGTCAGATCAGATCGACCTGCTTCGCGACTACGGCGTCATTCTGACCTTCAAGCTCTTCTACCTCAAGGTGCCTCGTGAAAAGTGCATCGAAAGGCGGAACGACCCCAAGGCCAAACGAGGTGTGAGGCTCGACGGGGATGCCGAGAGGGTCTTCCTTGAACGTCTCGATGTGTTCTTCGCAACCATCGACCCTATCGTGAGGTGCTTCAACCTCTCGGGGCGTTCGGGGAGTGTGGTGGAGATCGACGGCACCATGTCCGAGCAGGACATCTTTCGAAAGTTGCGTGCGCCTGCGTATGCAACTATCGCCTAACAACAGTTCCGGGTTCTTCTAGCGGGCGGGATCACTTCGGTGACCCGCTCGGCTTTTTTTATATAAAAATTTTTCGTGTATAATATATTTATGAATTCGCTTCCATCTTTACTTCATATTGGGGTCATACGTGGTGGACCATCTTCAGACTATGATATCTCTCTAAAAACTGGAGCACACATTTTAAGAAATTTGTCTGAAACGCATAAACCTATAGATATATTTATTTCTCGTGATGGCAAATGGCATTTAAACGGCTTGGAGAGAACACCAGAGCGTATTTTTAAACATGTTGATGTGGTTTTTAACGCAATGCACGGTACATTTGGGGAAGATGGAAAGGTTCAAGACATTTTAAATCATCATGGAGTAAAATATGTTGGTTCCGACAAATATCCCTCTGCTATTGCTATGAACAGATGGAAAGCAAAAGAGGTTTTGTCACTTGCTGGTGTGAAAACTCCTATTTTTAAAATAGTTCGCAATACTGATTCGGTCTTTGATAAAGCAAAAGAGATATGGAATTCAATGATTCATCCTCTTGCTGTAAAACCAGCCAGAGGTGGTTCCGCACTCGGTTTTGCAGTTGTTGAAAAATTTGACGATTTAGCTCATTCAATAGAAGATCTTTTGAAAAATCATGATGTTGTTTTGGTAGAAGAATTTATTCCAGGTATTTCGGTGTCTTGTCTGGTAACCGATAATTTTAGAGGTCAAGATGTTTATGCCTTTCCTCCATCGACTCAACTTTTGGTAGAAGAAACAAAAAATGTAGAAGATATTGCCAAGAGAGTTCATAGTCTGTTGGATTTGTCACATTACTCACAGTCCGACCTTATCGTCGCTCCAAAGCGGGGAGTGTATTTTCTTGAAGTTAATACTCACCCAAAATTTACAGAAAAATCTCTAGCTACAAAAGCACTGGAACCAGTTGGTGTAACTCCAAAAGATTTTTTGCATCACCTTATTGGTCTTGCAATGCAGAGTTAGTTTTATATAAAAAATAACCACCCGCGCCGTATGAGACGCGGGTGTCTCGCATGGCGCTGGTGGCTTATACCAGTTGTCCGTTGACCTTCACTGCGTCCTCCACATCGGACCACAAGACGTAGTGACCAGGAAAATGATCGAGGAGTACTGCCACCATGACGTCTTGGTGGTCGAAGCACATGACAGTGACTTCTCCTGTCTGCAGGAAAGTGCCTCTTGGGACAACCTTTGATTTCACCAGGAATCTGTTCGGCACATCCCCCGGTCGATAGTAGACCCTAATATCCCTGTCCGTGATGATCCCTCTCGAGCACTGGCTTGGCATACACTAATTTACTCCATGAAATAAAATATGATTTATTTGTTCTTTTGTCAATTCTTTTTGTTCTGTATTTTTTGAAATAAAATCCAACTTGTCTACTTGTAATAAATTTGATAATCTATTCTCTATTGGGCCCGTAGCTCATCTGGTAGAGCACATCATTTGCAATGATGGGGTGGCAGGTTCGAGTCCTGTCGGGTCCACAACAAACGCCGTGAGGCGTTTTTGTGACCTCGAAGAAAATGCTGGGTAGCATTTTCGTCAGGACTCGAACGACGGAGCGATTCAGACTTTATCAAAAGTCTGACGCGAGTCGGTGCCCAGACTAAAATTTTCTGACGAGAAAATTTTAAGTCGAGGGAGAGACTCCTGTCGGGTCCACAATCAAAAAGCGCCGTAAGGGCGTTTTTTTGTTTGTGGACCCGAAGCAGAGTTTGGGAAACTCTGCGCTAGGACTCGAAGACCTGTGATAGTTTTTTATGAGCTGTACGAAATAAAAAACAGAACAGGTGTACAGAATCTGTAAGATTCGAGACTCCTGTCGGGTCCACCACAAAAAATAACCTTATTTCATAGGGTTATTTTTTTGTAGGATTGTAGACAAAACTGAAAGTTAGAACTTTTTGGGTAGTTTGATATACTTGCGATATGGAAACATCAAAGGAAGAAATTGAAGTTAAATTTTTAGATATAGATAAAGACAAAATTGAAGAAAAGCTTAATTCTATTGGTGCAGAAAAGATACAAGATATATTTCTTCGTCATGTTTCTTTTGACTACCCCGATTACAGATTAGATAAAGATAATAGCTGGATAAGGATTAGGGATGAGGGAGAAAAAAATGTATTAGCATATAAGAAAAGATTAGGTGTTACATCTCAAGATGGTAGTACCAATGATGAGGGTATGGAGGAAATAGAGGTCATAGTAGATTCTTATGAAGAAACTAAACTGTTCTTAAAGAAAATCGGACTTATTGAGAAACACGGTGAAGCTCAAAAGAAAAGATCAAAATGGAGAAAAGGAAGTATAGAATTTGATATTGATACTGTAGCAATGCTTCCGCCCTATTTAGAAATAGAAGCAGAAAGCTGGGAAGATATAGATAAAGTCGCGGAAGAACTTGCCTTCGATACCGAACCGCACGCGGCGGAACACACCGCCCGAGCCAAGGTCGCAAAGCACGTTCGTCGCGTC
>JBEBJP010000037.1:0-5319 GCA_040079825.1 Parcubacteria group bacterium | reverse complement strand
CTTGTAAACTTATAATGATTTAAATATTCAAAAGCTACATATTTTTGAAAATCATCATAGGTATGAGTCAAAAATGAAATTTCCAAATTGGGATATATGAAAGATATTTCAGAATTTATTTTTCTTAACTCATTAATTACTGATGTTTCAATATTTCCATATAAATCTGCCTTCAAAATAAACATGAAGTCCAGATCACTCCATTTTGGAGAAAATTCGTCATCATTAGCACTACCAATAATACCAAATTTAAATAAACTATTAAATAAAATTTTATTTTCTTTTATTTTTTCAGTGACATTTTTGCAAATAGATTTTATGTAATCGTTTTCATCTGTTTTATTTTGAAAATATACTTTCTTTATTAAATTCTTATCAGTATCATAAGTAAACTTTTTTAACACTTCATCATAACTCAACCACTCAGGCACGATTTTTCCCTCTTTAAAATCCGGATTATTAGCTGGAACTATAAGTTCTTTTAGGGTTCCTGAAAAAAAGTAAACTCTCCTAATTATAAAAACTTCTTCACCATCTAACGGCTCTTTGACCTTATACTCAAAGGAGTCGATCAAATCTCCTATTTGTACTTCGTGTCCAGTTTCCTCAAAAACCTCCCTAACAGCAGCCTGTTCTAGAGACTCGTTTCCCTCAATATGACCCTTTGGAAGCGTATAATCATCCATCTTTACCCTGTAAATTGTCAAAAACTTCAATTCGTCACCTTCATATTTAGTAATGATTGCGCCCGCCTCTACTTCAAAATATGTTTTTTCTATATTCATTTATTTTTATTAAAATCTGTAAGCATGCAGAACCGAAGTTATACATGCTTACAGAGGGTTCCCTTCATAAAAACAACTCTAGGAGCTGTTCTTTTGTCAGGAAGTGCGCCAAATCCTTCCTTAGAGTTTGTTCGTTTTGAGTCGAGTGAATGACGTTGTGTGCAACACTCTCCCCATAACGCCCCCTAATTGTTTCCCTTAGTGAGCTCTTCGGATCAGTCGAGCCCACCAATCTATTAAGTGATTCGATCGCACCTTCCTGAGAAGAGACGACGTAGAACACGATTGGGCCAGACATAAGAAACTTCTCGAGTTCCCTATAATGTGGCATGTCGTAACAATATTCGTACAAAACTCTGACATCTTCTTGCTTCAGGAGAAGGGTTTTTCGAATCATAACCCTAAACCCAGACCTCTCCATCCAGTCAAAAATTTCCTCCTCAAGATGCCGTGCTACCCCGTCTGGCTTTATTACCCCTGATGAGTATCGCATCACGAACCCCCTTTCATTGTTTTGTATAACCCCAAATACAGTAACATATATATAAGTCATTGTAAAATTTCCGTAATGGTTCAATAGCCTGGAAACACTTTGGTCGGTATGATGCAGATATGGTACACTCAACAAACCTAAACATTCCATGAATTAGAAAGGAGGCAGCACAATTAGTAAAAAGGGGTTGGAGTACTCGAAAAGTAGCACGACACTTTGGATTTAATCAAAGTACTCTTCTTCCAAAATCACGGATTTCGACAAGTACTTCTTTTTGTTTTTCATTAGCAATATTCATGGTATTTTCAATTATTCCTTCCAATGCATTGAAATTTTGCTCTTCAACGGTGAGTGGTTCAACTGCAATATTGTAATTTTTGTATAGATTTTCATACTCACGAAACACAGCGTCGAGTGGAGCTGATTCAACCCTCGCTAATTTCTTTATTGTGCCAAAAATAAAACCTATAAAAAAATCAATGCGATAGTTTTTGTCTACTGTCACTTTTTGTGGATTGAAACCAATTTCAGCCAAAGGAAGATTAATCCCAAATAACTTTTTAGCTTCCTTGGTTATAAATGATGTCGAATGCGGACATAAATACACATCAACCACTGAAATAACATTGGAATTTGTTTTTATAAATAATGCAGAATGAACACCCCCAATCGGAGCATTTTGCGGAGGTTCACAGATATGAAGCAATTCGCCTACCAGACTATAGTAATGAAAACGATTCTTATATATTTCATCAAACTCATCATCATTAAAAGTGAACCAAATATCTATATCGCTGTATGCATCAGTATCACCTCTAGCAATCGAACCAAAAACATGGGATTCAATAGCTTTGTCTTTGAATACATTTTGTAATTTCTCCAAAATATCTCCACGTATTGAAATGAGATTATCTTTCATGTTATTTATGATGATATTTTTCTTTTAACTCCAAAGCTCGCTTAACGATATGGTCACCAATTTCTCCCCATTTAACATATTGTCCATAATCTTTAGGGTCAACTAATTTAATTTCTGTGATATCTACATCTGGATCAGCAACAAAATCTCCATACGGCTCTACAATGCAGAACGACCGAGTTTGTCGTATGATTCTATTTTTTTCGTACACATCAATGTAGCCAATTAATTCTTGACGCAATACCTTCATGTTTGATTCTTCTTTTATTTCCCGAATGGTAGCTTCTTGCCATGTTTCTCCAAGTTCTATCCCACCACCAGGAAATGTCCAGTATCCTTTGTCATTTGCATATACTACAACTAACTTATCACCGTAAAAACAAAACCCGTGAACTGCTTGTAAGATTTTATCATCCAATCCTTCCATTGGGTCAAACCCCTCTTTGAAGACATAATCAACCATTTCTCCGCCACGCGATTTAAATTGTGATTTTATTTCCATGATTTTACTATGCAAGTTTACTCTTAAGTTCCATCGCTCTTTCTATGATTCTCTCTCCAATCTCACCCCAATCAAAATATTGTTTGTAATCTTTTGGATCAATTAATTTTATTTCAGTTATACTTCCGTCTGGATCGGAAACAAAGTCTCCATAAGGCTCCACCATGCAGACATACCGCAATTGATTGAATATTTTTCCATCAAAATGAACTTCTTGATATCCAATTGGAGCAAATGACAGAACTTTCATATTTGATTCTTCCTGGATTTCTCTTTTTAGACACTCTTCAAAAGTCTCTCCTTTTTCAATACTGCCACCTGGCAAAATCCAATGATTACCTTTACTGCTATATACGACAACAATTTTGTCATCAATAAAACAGACACCGTACGTTTGCGTCACTTTTTTATCCAAAAGGTGCTCAAATGAATCTGCGTCTTGATATATAACTTCAGCAAGCTTGCCTTCTTTGTCTGTGAATTGAGATTTTATTTCCATAAATAATTATTTAAACTATACCAGTTTTAGCTTGATTTTTAAAGATAAAGAAAAAATACTTAAATTGGGTGTCAGCCATCTGAATTAGCACAAGCTAGCTGGTCGTCAGCTATGAAGTTGGAACTCATATTTCTAATAACAAAGCCGCATGATCAGAAACTTCCTCTGGAAGCACTTTAAAATCCTTTACTTCAACATCAGGAGAAATAAAGATGTAGTCGGCAAATTTCTCAGATTTTCCTGGTTTATCAAAATAAATACTTGTTCTGGTTGTTGATACAGAATAATCTTTGACAAGATTTTTCATTCCCATTTCTAATATTTTAACACTCTCAGTGTCAGGATTTAGGTTAAAATCACCGCATAAGATTTTTGGATTCTCTGCTTTATTAAGAAATTCCTTAATTGCGTTTGATTGAGTAATTCTTTCTGGAGTATCTGCTTTGCCCTTTCCGTTCCATAATCCATGAACATTAGCAATTGTGTAAATTTTTCCGTCTAAATTAAATTTAATCCATTGCATGTTTCTGGAATGATGTCCATCTGTAATTTTATCACTGTTTGAAACATGAATAAATTTTTCTCCCTCTTCCAAAAGAGTAATGTCTTTTTTTATAAAAATAGCTATACCGTATACACCGAGTAATGCGGGTCTGAAAAAGCCTACATGCTCAGGAAGTAAATTTTTAATATCTGTAAAAATGTTCAAGGAGTCCTCTGGATATTCTCCAGACATGATTTCCTCTGCTTTGTCATAAATTTCTTGAAAGCAGAATACATCTACATCTTTATATTTTTTAATGAATTCTATAAAAGGCTCTTTTACTCTTCCTCCCCAAGTATTAAGTGTAATTAGTTTCATACAAAATATACTAACAAAAAATCACTGAATTTTGAATTCAGTGATTTTTTGTCTTGAATACTGCTCTCAGCAGGTATGCGGTGGCGGAATAGATACTTGAGCCATTTCGACCCTCCTCGGAGTCCGAAACTATCTCAAGCTGGCTGACCGTCTGGTACGATGTTGGAACTATAATGGCTAAAAATATAAATATACTAACGATAAACTAATTTACCAAAGGCATACCATAACTAGCTTTTAGGGAATTATACTCATCATAAGCTTTTAATGATTCATCACCAGGAGCAGGATATTTGTTGAAAAAAACTTCACCTGTAGTTAGATTAGTAATCATCATCTCTCTATAAGAACTATATGACCCAAAAACATCCTGAAAAGCATCGTAAACATACGCAACTACACACCCTTTAATAGATTGGTTATATTTATATTCATAGGACCTGTAATGTTTATTTTTTGTTAAAATATCATCTTTTGAAATTTCAATTTTTTTATCCGATGCTATTTTTTGGCAAACATTGTCAAAAGTAGCAACTTCTTGTTCTTTTTTTATTTTTGTTTGCTCTTTTAGAAAGAAAAAGCAACTGTTTAGTTGGTTTAATATTTGGCATATTTTTATTTTTTAGTTTTAAATTCTTCCATCTTTGCGTTTATACTATACTGCATTTGATTTTCTTGATTATTCTTTAAAAACCAATATACCCAATCAAAAACTTGAGGAGAACTTTTCCTATGTCTAAAAATTTCATCCTGAAAACAACGTGATAATTCTTTTGGATTTTCGACATTTTCACCCCCTAAAAATTTTTCAATTACGATATCGATATCCTCTTTTAATTTGGTCATTCGTTTGAAAGACGAGATATTATCATTTACTTGTTTTATTATTAACTGAATCAAGGATAATACTGGCATAATTATACCTAAAATAAGATCTCCCAAAGATAATTTGAATTTAATTCCAATAAATACAATACCGACTACTATTAAAAATAAAACACAATAAAGAAATCTGATATACATTTTTCTTAATGTACTATCCCACCATGCATTTGAACGTTGACAAAGAAATCTTGCAAAAGATATATCTATGCTTGAATCATCAACGGGATACCAATTCTTCAATGTAGAATCAGGTTTAATTTTTTGTACAATACTTCCAATAATTTCATGGTCGGGTTTTGATCCAACTACAACTTCATTCCAATTTAAATCTAGAACCTGTGTATCAAAGAGTTCCTGAAATTTCTGTCTCTTAT
>JBEBJP010000036.1:0-5618 GCA_040079825.1 Parcubacteria group bacterium | reverse complement strand
GTGTTAATTATAGTACATAAAAAAATAAATAAAATTTATTTTCAATAAAAAGTGTGGATAACTTTTTATTTTTTTAAAAAATAAAATAAAAAAAATAAATTTATTTTTTTATTTTACAAAAAATATTTTTTAAAAATAAAAAACTCTGTGGTCACAGAGATTTTTATTTTATTCCGACAAATGACTAGCGGAAGCGAACCTCCAACGAATGTATACGTGAGTGCGAACCGCTAGTCATTTGTTGGAACAACTATTTATAATAATACTATCAAATAAAATTAAAAACTAGACAGCGATTATAAAATGTAAGGATTAAACAAAACCGCCCGAAGGCGGTTTTGTTTGTACATTCGTTGTTGATGTTCGTTACATTATTGCATAGCAATCCTGTATCTCGCACCCACCTATTTATCATACCATACTATGTAATTTAATGCAAATAAGGAAAAATTAACTGTTCTGAATTTGTTTTATGTAACCTTCCCCTTCTTCTTTAAAGGTTTTATCTCGGTTTATAATCCCATTTATAATATCAACTGCTTTTTGTTTTTGTCCTAATGAAGCATACGCACCTGCTAACCATAAACTATATTGTTTATTATTCGGATCTCTTTGTAATCTAGCATTCATTATCTTTATAACAGACTCGTGATCACCGATATCCATATATGCACGAAGAAATCTATCATCAGTCAAAATAGTTTCTTGGTCTATAACTTTAGAGAGTTTATTTAAAACTTCAATGTTTCTTGTATATATCGCACCGACTGCATAAATAATCTTGGATTCATCTGCCTCAGGTTTTAGTTCATATGCTTTTCTAAACATCTCAGTCGCTTTCACTCTATCTCCTTTTGATAGATACGAAGATCCCAATTCAAAATAAATAGACTGTTTTTTTGGAGATTCTATAACTGCTCGTTCCAAATATTTTATAGCCACATCAGGTTGATTTGTTCTATTGAAAAAACTACCAGCAAAAACCAAGTATCTTGCATCATTTGGCACACTCGCCACTTTCTCTTCGATTTTAGTTTTTGCAAAATTATAAAAATCTTGTTTCGCTTTATCTGGAACCTGTGAATAAAAAACTTTTGTTGTTTCTTGAACCAACTGCTCTATTGCTTCTGTCGATCCAAAGGAGTTGTAACTAAAAACCTCCTTAAACAATTCCAATTTCTTTTCAACCATAGTGTTTTGCAGGGCCTTTATTAAAGTTGTATTTGCTGACAGAGCCGGAATATTTACAAAATATATTGTAACAACAGTAACTATAGCTACTCCAGGATAAATAATGTAGTTTAGGGCATCTTTAGAAAAAGTCTTTTTATAAAAATTTCCAACTTGTTTAGCATCTACATTGATCGAATGTATAAATGCTAAAACGGTCATAAATATGATGTAACTTATCAAATTATCAAATACGAATATATTATGGAATATATAAGCAGATATCATGCCTGTTAATACACTTTTTTCAAGAATACTAAGTGAACTCTCCTTTCTCCAAATATAATAGAACAGTGCTATATAAATACTAAAGTATGCAACAAAACCAACTAGTCCTCCTGCGATTAACCAGTCCAAGACAACATTATGTGTTCTGTCGAACCATTCCTCTTGACCAAACATCGCTGGATTATAATTTTTGTTGAAAACAAAATTAAAATTCTCTTGACCCCAACCCAAGACCGGTCTTTCCATTATTCCCTTCACAGCCATTGGCCAAACATAATATCTTCCCTGAGTTTTGAACTCCTTTCCACTCAATGTGGAGAATCTGGAAAGAACAGGACTAGTTTTTACGAAACTAGTATCTTTTAAAGCAACAAACAGTCCCACAAACAAAACTGAAGCTCCGATAACTCCATACCCTATCTTTCTTAGTATTTTATTATTTCCCCTCCAAGCCAAAAGCAGAGCAGTAAGAAACAAGCCCCCAATCAAACCTAAAATAGCACCTCTTGTTGCTGTGTAATAAAGAACTATCATCTCCAAAAGTCCGATTATTCCGTATGTATATAGTTTCCATTTTTTTTGACCCGGACTTGCCATGAAATACAAACAAAGAAAAATATGAAAAACTAGATAAATAGCAAGATAAGCTGCATTACCAAATGTTGAATCCACCCTAACTCCACCCTGATTTATAGTTGCGAGTCCAAAAAGCTGAAGGAAGCCATACAAAGATACAAGCAGACTGGCTAGTATAGAAACATCAAACAATCTACTCCACTCTACTCGAGTTTTAAAGACAGATGAAGCAACAACATAATACATTGCAAGATGAGCCAAAAGAACAAAACCTTCCATTCTTTCATAATTACTCCAAAAACTCTTATATGGATTTGCTCCAAAGATATCTGAAACAAAAATAGCCAATACAAAAACTAAAACAGCTTTTGTAATCCAAGACAGTTTTGGTCTGTAATCAGGATCAATAAATGCAAGTAGAGCAAATAAACCAAAGAGAACTTCTACTAGAATTCGGAAAGTGAACCCTTTTCCCGCAATAAACGGAAAAAACATACTACCAGGAACGATAAACGGGATAAATGGTATAGCCAATAAACCTCCCCAAATGACATATTTAGTTAAATTTTTCATGTGGATTTCAGTATATCAAAGGATGTTTTTCAAAGCCAGAGAAGACTTTAACTACCTCAGATTATCATTTACAAATCTTGCCAACCTCTCTCCAGACAGACCGTCAGTAAATTGTGCTTGTGTCGAAATAAGTTTTAATCTGCCTTCATGATCTAGATTCTGATTAATCAAATATTTATTAACCCAATCCATCAATTCTTCTTTGTTGTTTACCAAACGAATACCGCCCGTATCTAATACCTTTTTATAATGTGTCATATCATAGAAAATAGTTGGTGACTTTGATAATCCGACATTTTCTTTTACCTCAAAATTAATGTTCATGACTGGCTTATCTACCAAAGCAGAATCAACAGAAATACTAGACGCGTAGCATATCATTAGGGACATATAGTGCAGAGTGTTTTTCAAATCTTCCAATTCAACATTGGTCATATCCCAATCCGTATTCCTTTTATTTGAAAACCTTACTCCAGGATATTGATAAATTAAATGAGGTCTTTTTACCAGATCTTCATCTTTAACAAAATCGTTTGGAGGAAATCGAACTAATATTTTCACCCTATCTCCAAATTTATTCTCAGAATTCATCTGATATAACATATCCATAATATCCCAATCTGAATCACTAAATTTTCCACCAAGTGGCGAGTAGACTATTAGTTTTTCATCCAAACTAATATTAGTTTTTTTGAAAAATTCTTCTTTTGTAACAGTAGGTGGTTTAAAGTACATGTCATATTGAGGTATTCCTGAAACAAATATGTCTTTATCGTCAATATAATTAGTATCAACTATTTCTTTTTTTATAACATCATTAAAAACAACAAACTTATCTGGCAGTATCCTTAAAATGCATCTAGCTGTTACCCTATCCCAACTATTTATTAAGCCGATACTAAAAACTTTGTATTTTTTTGCTGAACGCAAAAAATTTGTCTCAAAATCTTCAAATAAATCGGCAAGCAAAATTAGATCTGGTTTATATTTCTCAAAATACTTATCAAAATAATTATCTGTAACTAAAGTTAAATCTAGAAAACGAAATACTCTAACAAAAAACTTCCTAGCCAAAATCCAATGTAGAGTTAATGCATAATGGTAATATAATCTTCCTCTATCTTCTGCCACAATAGTAGCACGAAGTTTTGTTGTTTCTGTTCTAAGAAAATGAAACTTCCTCATTCCAAAAAACTTATTTAACCGGTTTGGTTCATATAGTTCGGCAACCTCATAACTGATTCTGGGATGATGAAACTCCTTTTGATAATACTCAGCTCTTTCTTTGTTTTTTACAAACAAAACTACTTTGACAGACTGGTTGTTAGATAATATGCGATCAACCACCCCTGTTCTCAAGATGTTTTTTGACTCCACTCCTTCCAGTATTGTTATAAAAATTGTTTTCATTTGGCTTCAATAAAATAACCGAGAATTCGACTCAAGTCTACCATATCATCTGAGTGGTTGGTTGTTCCTCCATCTTTCTTTGCACCCTGCATATGAAAACCAAACGGTCTTCCTTTCCATAAGAACTCATCCCAACCTCGTCCAAAAACCTCTGGAAAACCCAAATCACTAAAACTGCTTTTGGCAAAGTAACCTATTTTTTTTGGAAAATAACTTAACTTTTCAGACAAAAAACTTTCTAAAAATACATTTAGAAAAGACTTAAGATAAAAAGGATAAATTTTTGACGAGCTCATTTTAAAAACTGGCTGTAAGCATTCAGATTTAAAAGCTTCGCTATAATTTTTGTATACTTTGTAACCTGTGTCTCGAGAAGACCCGATAATTACCTGCCTTTTCAAAATATATCTCAGGTGTGACTTTAGATCGTTCCATATTCTATAAATAAGCTTAATTTTTGACTGATACTCTGTTTCAACCTTGTTTCTATTTGCAATAAGTTTTTCGTCTGCATAGTCGGGCGAGAAATCTATTTTTTTCTTATCCACCATTTCCAAATCTATAAACATACAGTGTATGCAGGGAAAATATCTATACTTTAAATATCTTTTTGGATTGTAAGGCGCTCCAAAAAAACCCAAACTCGAATCCTTCATGTGATTCAAAACTTCTGTAATCCAGTTTTTACTTACGATAAAAAAATCAGGGTCCAAAATCAGTGCATATTTACTTTCAACTTCTTTGATAGCCAGATTTAATCCTGAAGCGTGATGATAGCTTCCCCTAGCCATTTGTCCAAATGTATTTGGAATTCCTTTTATAACAAGAACATTTGCAGTATTTTTTATTTCAAATGTATCTCCATAATTTTGAGGAGTGTTATCTACAATAATCCATCTAACAAAAACACCAGGGTTCATTTTTTCCACAAGTTTCATGTTTTCTTCTATAAGGCGCTTGTGCCCAAAAGAAACAGTGCAGATTGTTAAAGTATTTTGTTTTAGATTTTCTATTGCCACCTAAGTAAATTACTATAAAAGTAACTAAAATATATCTCTTTTAAGAATCAATTACAAACTAAGACTATTGTATAATATAGTCATAAATATGATATATTGTTCACTACCTTAAGAGAAAAATATGAACCTAATAAAAGAGATCAAAAAAAGCATACCCGAAAAATATAAGGTTAAACTACGAAAGGCCGTTAACTTTTTAATACCAGGAGAAAATATAAGCCAGAGCAAGAACAAATGGAACAAACTAGCATCCGACAATCCCAGATATATTGTTCTAACTGATCTGGGAGAAGGTATAACTGAAGAAGAATTTAAAAAAACTGGAGAAAAAGATTTTAACGATCTCATACTTAACGATAATTTTTTAATACAGAAATTGGGAAATTTGAAAGAAAAAGTTGTTCTAGAAATAGGTTGTGGTATTGGGAGAACAACAGAATTTATTTCATATCACTTCAACAAAGTTTATGGAGTTGATATATCGGAAAAAATGATAGAAGTTGGAAAAGAAAGACTAAAGAACCTAAGCAACGCAACCATAACAGCGAATGATGGTCTAACTTACCCAGTAAAAGATCTGTC
>JBEBJP010000035.1:0-5775 GCA_040079825.1 Parcubacteria group bacterium | reverse complement strand
GTTGTATAGTGAGCATACTATAAATCTCGTCGATTCGTAATTTTTTCTAGTATCTACGGAACCCGTGAAGAGGTGAGTAGAAAGAAAATTTTCAGCAGAAAATTATTCTGGTACTAGAAAAAATATGAAGAGTAAGAGATTTATCAGTGATATAATTAATACAATGCAGTTCGAAATAAAAAGAGAATTTGAGCCAGCTGGGGATCAGCCAAAAGCTATCAACGGTTTGGTTGAGGGGGTTAAAAAAGGTCTGAGACACCAGACTCTTTTCGGCGTAACTGGATCAGGAAAAACATATACTGTTGCAAACGTTATAAATGAGATCCAAAAACCCACTCTTATTATTGCCCACAATAAAACACTTGCAGCGCAACTTGCCCAAGAGTACAAAGAATTCTTTCCAAACAATGCTGTGCACTATTTTGTTTCATACTACGACTACTATCAGCCAGAAGCGTATATGCCAGTTTCTGATACATATATCGAGAAGGAGGCTATGATAAACGGAGAGATAGAAAGACTTCGACATGCCTCAACACAGGCACTACTTACTCGCAAAGATGTTATTGTCGTTGCTTCTGTTTCTTGTATTTATGGTTTGGGTTCGCCTGTTGAATACGAAAAGGTCAATTTGAAAATATCAAAAGATGAAAAAATCTCGCGAGCAGATTTTATTCGTAAACTAATAGATATTCATTTTGAAAGAACTACTGCCGACTTGAGTCCGGGAATGTTTAGAGCTATCGGAAACATGGTGGAAATAATGCCTGTGTCTGAAAAAGTTATATATCGGATAGAGATACAAGACGGAAAAATACAACAGATACTTGTTTTAGATGAGATAACACGAGAAATACTAAGAGAAGAAAATGCTTTTTTTCTATTTCCAGCAAAACATTTTATTTCTACTCCAGAGCAAAGCCAGAGTGCATTCAAAAGTATCAAAGCAGAACTCACTTCTAGATTAAAAGAATTGGAAAAAGAAGGTAAATTGCTTGAGGCTGAGAGGTTGAAACGTAGAACTACATATGATTTGGCGTTGATTCGTGAGATGGGATATTGTAACGGAATAGAAAACTATTCTAGACATTTCTCTGGTAAAAAACCCGGAGAAGCTCCAGACACGTTACTTTCGTATTTTCCTCACAAAGCAAATGGAGAACCAGATTTCCTTACTGTGATTGATGAGTCCCACGTGGCTGTTCCACAAATAGGCGCTATGCATGGCGGAGATTCATCTCGAAAGCAATCTTTGGTAGATTTTGGGTTCAGACTTCCGTCGGCTCGCGACAACAGACCTTTAACTTTTGCAGAATTTGATAAAAGAATCGGGCAGGTTATTTACACCTCTGCAACTCCTGGTGACTATGAAAAAGAACACTCAGAAAATATCGTAGAGCAAGTGATAAGACCAACAGGGCTGATAGATCCAGTTGTCGAAATAAGACCTATAGTTGAAAAAGGTAAATATAAAGGTCAGATAAAGAATTTTATTAGTGAAGCAGAAAAAGCAATTAAAAAAGGTGGCAGAGTTATTGCAACGACTCTTACCAAAAAAATGGCAGAAGATTTGAGTGAGTATCTAAAAGAAAAAAATATAAAGTCAGAATATTTGCATAGTGATATAAAAACTATAGAGAGAATAGAAAGACTAACCGCTTTCCGAAGAGGAGAGTTTGATATTTTGGTAGGAGTTAACTTGCTTCGAGAGGGCTTGGACTTACCAGAAGTAACTTTGATAGGTATTTTGGATGCGGACAAAGAAGGATTCCTCCGAAGTGACACTTCTCTAATACAGATTATTGGTCGTGCAGCTAGAAATGTGGACGGAAGAGTTATTTTGTATGCAGACCATATGACCAAGTCTATAGAATATTCTATGAACGAAACATCTAGAAGAAGAAATCTTCAGATGGAGTACAACAAAAAACACGGTATCACACCTAAAACTATAATAAAGAAAATTCAAGATATAACAGATCAGATGAAGACTGAACACAAAAAGACAGTGGATTCACTTCTAGAAATAGACAAAAAACTTTTTGCAAAGGATCCAAACAAACTAATAAAACAAAAAGAGAAGCAAATGGAGGGAAGTGTAAAGATTTTGGATTTTGAAACTGCAGCAATATTGCGTGATGAGATAGTTGAGCTTCAAAAAATGCTCTTGGTTCCGAAAAAGAAAAAGATAGTTAATCCAAGGAATAAAGATTTGTTGATGTAGTTTTGACAAGCCTAGATAAATACATTATATTAAAAATGGAATTTGAGATCCCGGTGGGTCTCAAAGGAGGGCGTTTGCTCACAAACAGAATGCGGATCTTCACTGTGGTGTTTGGCTTTCTGGGATTCGTGATCATGACGATCGCGGGTCTCGGAGACAACACTCACAACTACGGGCCGGAAACCGTGGCTCCGGTCGCACACCAGCTTCACTCGGTCGCCATCACCATGGCTATCGTGGTCATTGTGGGCCTTGTTCGTTACGCAATTGTGCTCTGCTGGGTGAGCGAAGCTAACTCTTCGTTTTCTGGCTCCGGAAGGTAGGGATATGAAACTGTACATTGTGTTGTACATCCTCGCCTTCCTCGTAATTCTCTTTCCCGGTTCTTTCGGGGTATTTTACCTCGTGAGAGCCCTCAAGAGAGTACGGCGAATCTACCGGAGTCGTTCCATCTACAAGAGTGGGATGGACGAGGCATGGATCAAGGAGATGAAAGAAAAGGGAGAATTCCCTTGGCACATTTCTGGGAGTGGACTCCTGAGAAAGTAGCCTTCTCTCCACCGACGCAAGACTTCAGGCGGACCACACGGTCCGCCATTTTCTATATATAAATTTACATTTTGTCTTTTTATGATATTATATCTCTCTATATACCACCCTATGGCAGATCGGGCGGTATGTTTACGCATATGAAAAAAGAATCTAAACCAGAGGATAAGATTGTGGTAAAGGGCGCGAGAACCCACAACTTAAAAAATATTACCGTAGAAATGCCACGAAACAAGATGGTGGTCTTTACTGGACTTTCAGGTTCAGGAAAATCATCACTTGCTTTCGACACTATCTTTGCCGAAGGTCAGCGTCGTTATGTTGAGTCTTTGTCTTCCTACGCAAGACAATTCCTACGTCAGATGCAAAAACCTGATGTAGATGAAATAGTTGGTCTTTCACCTGCGATTTCTATAGATCAGAAATCTCGTTCAAACAACCCACGTTCAACTGTTGCTACGATCACAGAAATCTATGACTATTTGCGTATTTTATATTCACGTATTGGGCATCCACATTGTCTTATCTGTGGGGACGAAATCACAAAACTTTCTAACGAAGAAATTAAGAATTTTGTTTTAGAAAAAATAGAAGTAAAAAAGAAAGCAACCTCTGCCAAGATTCCTCTTCCTCTATACGTGGAAATATTTTCACCTATCGTAAAAGGTAGAAAGGGTGAGTATTATCAGTTACTTTATGATCTATTGGGCAAGGGATTTTCTCATATCTTGGTAGACGGTGTACGCAAATCTTTGCGTGACAGGGTTGAACTTTCAAAAACAAAACGACACAACATTGATGTTCTGGTGGATAGTATTTCTATTTTGGATTTTAAAACTGACCCGAAAAGTGCAGAGGAAAGACTTTCTGAGGATCTTGAAAAAGCTTTGAACGAGTCAGATGGCCAAGTGAAAATAATGTTTCGTGATATGGCACAAGAGAAAGACAAGAACTATGTTCCAGAAGAATTTTTCATGTCTTCTAAACTGTCTTGTCCAAAGGACGGATACTCTTATCCAGAAGTAGAGCCAAGACTTTTCTCATTTAACTCTCCGTACGGAGCTTGTCCAGAATGTAACGGTCTGGGTACAAGACATTTTTTTGGTAAAGAATCTTGTCCTGTCTGTAAGGGTGCTAGACTTCGACCAGAAGCTCTACATGTTTTGATAGGAAAGAAAAATATAGTGGAGCTAACAGCTATGTCCATAAAAGATGCTTATGATTTTTTCGATAAAATTAAATTTACAGATAGAGAAAAAAATATTTCTAAAGTAATAATGCGTGAAATCGAGTCCAGATTACTTTTCATGATAAATGTTGGAATAGAGTATTTATCTTTGGACAGAAGAGCGCACACTCTTTCTGGAGGCGAGGCTCAGCGAATTCGTTTGGCTTCACAGCTTGGTTCAGGTCTAGTAGGAGCCTTGTATGTTTTGGATGAACCGACTATTGGTTTGCATTCTCGTGATAACGATCGACTTATTCAAACTTTGATAGATCTAAAAAATCTAGGAAATACAATAGTTGTTGTTGAGCACGATGAAGATACTATATATGCATCTGACTATATTGTAGATATTGGTCCGGGCGCGGGTGTTCATGGGGGAAATGTTGTAGTTTCAGGATATTTGGACGAACTTTTGACTGCAAAGAAAAATATTTCTGGATCAGTTACGTTAGATTATCTTCGCGGTGATAAAGTTATTGAAGTTCCGGAGGAAAGAAGAGAACAACCAAAAGGAGAAATACAGATAAGAGGGGGAAAGATCTTCAATATTAAAAATATGAATGTTGATATTCCGCTAGGAAAGTTCGTAGCAGTCACGGGAGTTTCTGGATCAGGAAAATCTTCTTTTGTGTATGAAATTCTTTATAAAAATCTACAGGCAAGGTTTGAAAGAAAATACAGATCCGCGGAAATATTTAACTGTAAGACTTTTACTGGTACAGAATATCTTGGTAGAGCAATACTTATCGATCAGTCACCGATTGGTAGAACACCGAGAAGTAACCCAGCTACCTACACAGGTGCTTGGACTTTTATTCGTGATTTGTTTGCAGAAACTTCTGAAGCGAGAGCTCGTGGTTGGAGATCTAACAGATTTTCTTTCAACGTAAAAGGTGGAAGATGTGAGACTTGTCAGGGTAACGGAATGATAGAAGTGGAGATGCACTTTTTGCCAACAGTATATGTGCCTTGTGATGTCTGTAAGGGTAAAAGGTTTATGAAAGAAACTTTGGAAGTCCATTACAAAAAGAAAAATATCCACGATGTCTTGAAAATGACAGTAGAAGAGGCACTAAAGTTTTTTGAGGATATTCCATCTATTTATGATAGATTAAAATCGTTAAACGATGTAGGTTTGGGATATCTAGAACTTGGCCAGTCAGCAACAACTCTATCTGGAGGAGAAGCTCAGCGTGTAAAAGTTTCTTCAGAACTATACCGACCACACCTACAAAAAACTATTTATCTTTTAGATGAGCCGACTATTGGTCTGCATTATGAAGATGTTAAAAAATTGATAGAGATTTTGCAAAAACTAGTTGATAAAGGAAATACCGTTGTTGTTATTGAACACAATATGGATATTATTAAATCTGCAGATCATTTGTTGGATATTGGACCGGAAGGTGGTGAGGGTGGAGGACAACTAGTAGCAAAGGGTACTCCAGAGGAAGTTTCCAACAATGAAAAGAGTTATACAGGAAAGTATCTTAAAAAAGCGTTGAAGCAATACCGAGCTTATCGAAAATAGTAATGACGTCGATTTCTCGACGTCATTAGGTGCCCTGTTCACTGTCTGTCCCATTGAGATATTTCGCGTTCTTCCAACTTGGTGCATACGCAGTCGAGACCAGCAAACAGGATGATGAAAGTTACGATCGCCAAGGCTATTCCTTCGGAATAGCCGGCGACAACGCTTAAGGCGATGATACCGTAGAAACATATGTTGAAGTGGCGTCCTTTCATTCAGCTCCTCCATCGTCTATGATGAACA
>JBEBJP010000034.1:0-6018 GCA_040079825.1 Parcubacteria group bacterium | reverse complement strand
TATACAGTAGTTACGTTTGTATACCCTGTCGTTCATTCTTGGATAACTAGTTTTCTTTTCTGTGTGTAAAATTTTAAAATATTTTTCGTAAGTTTTTATAAAATCATCTTTACTCCAAACCCTTTCTGTTACACCAAGTCCTGGCATTGTGTATGTATCTTGCTCTTTACCTCCAAAGTTTTTTAACAAATATTTTGCGTTTGCATCCCCGTCTTTACACAACGCTTTTGTGAAAAAATATCCATCATCTTTTAGAACTCGTTTACACTCATTTAAATATATTTCTCTCTCAGACTCGTTAAGTGAATTTGAAGATGTGACATCAAGCAAAATATCCATCGACTTATCTTCTATTGGAAGTTTGTCTCCAATACTTTGTTTTATGTATTTAATATTCAAACCTGCCTCTTTTGCATTAGCTTCCCCAATCTCGATTGCAGTTTTTGATATCTCTAGACCTGTAACAGTATTCCCCATTTCCGCAAAATAAAAACTATTTCTACCAGTTCCAGAACCCAGATCAAGTATACTTAAATTTTCCAAGACAACACCTTTTTCTTTCTGCATCCATTTTACAAAACGAACCACATCCGTCTGTGGTTTATTCTCTTTAGTAAGCAATTTAGAGTTCCTGTATTCTTTTTCCCATACTCCTTCCTGTGCCATATTTCAATTGTAGCAAATCCTCCCATGCTGTATATTTAGATTAATGATTTTCATACTTTTTGCAATCCAACTACTAGGTATTATCCTTGCACTCTCAATAGCCACTCTCATTGTTCTAGACATGGTCGGAGATGTTATGAGCGATGCGCCTTTTGTTGGAATACCACCAGAAGTTGTCGACTCAATAACTAATTCTTTCAAACTTCCTCCAAATTCTGTTTTATACGATATGGGATGTGGTGATGGCAGAGTCCTTCTTTCCGCAGCAAAGAAATACCCCCAATCAAGTTTTATTGGCGTAGAGATTGCACTTTTACCTTACTTTTTGGCCAAAATTAAAACAAGGCATTTTAAAAATATTTCGATCAAACGTGGAAATATATTTACTACAGATATCGCAAATGCAACTCATTTCTATATTTATCTATTTCCGCACGTCGCGACAAAACTGTTTTCTGACATAAAAAAACAATGCAAACCTGGAACAAAAGTATTCAGTGCTGACTTTATGATCGCAGGAGAAACACCAACACAAACCATAGATCTTTCAAAAATCGATTCCACTTCTAAACTTGGTAAAGTTATGTACGTGTATGTTGTAAATAGCTAAATTTTAGGTAGTTCCAAAATAAATGTAGAACCTTTGCCTCGGCCTTCTGACTCAGCCCAAACATAACCCGAATGTGCTTCAATAACACCCTTAACAAAGGCCAATCCATACCCGGTGGAGTTTACGTTTACCTTCAGTGACTCTGAACCACGACCACCAGATTTAAATAGTTTTGATTTATCGTCATCTGTCAGTCCCACACCACTATCTTTGACTTGCAATCTTACTCTATTTCCCACTACGGAAAGTGATACGTCTATACTTCCTTCCAATGTGTAGTTGATGGAGTTATCCATAAGGTTTCGTACGGCTTCACTTAACTGCAACTCATCTCCGTTAACATTGAATTCCCCGTCAGCAACAGATAAACTAATTTTCAATTCCTTTTTTTCGGCTTTATCTTTTTGATCGTTATATGTGTCTTCTACGATTTTCTTGAAATCGAGTGTTTTCATTTCTAGTGGCAGTGAACCATTTTCTGCACTAGCACCTTTCAAAATACTTTGTACGTATTGAATACCTAGATTTGTTTCTTCTAGTCCTTTTTGAAGCATAAACCTTGACTCTTCCGGCATGTTGCCATAATCGTCTGTAAGCAACTCTGCAAAAATATTTTTCGCAGTACCAAATCTACCTTTGATCTGGTGGTTCATAAGATGAATCAAGTTTACTTGACCCTGATTAGCATTCTTTAGTCGTGTATTCGAAACATCCAACTCTTCTCTCAATTTAACTTCTTTAATAACACTTCGAATCAAGAAAACTCCAACTAAATTCATTAATAATAAAAGTATACCGTTAATTATAAAATCATTTAAATTTGTAGATATAAGTGTTCTGATTAATACAAAAATCCACAAGAAGAACACGATGGCTTCAGTAGTGACAACCTTAACGTTAAATAATTCTAATCGAAATATTGCATAAATACTTATTACCGGAAAAAGAGAAAATAGGATGAGAGGATAAGGCAAAAAAGGAATATTGAATGTTAGAAAAAAAACACTCCCGCCACCAACAGAACCAATGGCAGTAAATATAAACATATACTTCAACCTACGA
The DNA here is from genome assembly GCA_040079825.1 of Parcubacteria group bacterium. GTDB lineage: Bacteria > Patescibacteriota > Minisyncoccia > Phycocordibacterales > DATDWN01 > C7867-006. The sequence goes on along the minus strand of JBEBJP010000034.1, from coordinate 3,680 downwards.
GATTCAATTGGATCTTTAGAGTTGAGATAGGTTTTAAACAAAATAGATAAAACATAAAATACTAGTGCAAAAAAGTATAAGGTAAAATATATATATAAAGGTCCTGCATCTGGAACATAATCAAAACCAGCTTTAGGTATTACATCTCTAACAAACATTCTTGTAGGAGTGCTAATCATGAAAAATAGTCCTAGAATAGAAAAAAATACCATCGCCACCTTATGCTTTTCATAATTTTTTGTAATAGATATTACGGAAAGTAAACAAAACAATGGAACAAGAATGGCGGCCAAATGTAATATCCAATCTGAAACAAAAGCAAATCCTTTATTTGGAGCATTTATTGTTGCAAAATATCCAAAACTCCATACTGCAGAAGTAAGATTGAAAAAGAACCAAGAAACATTCTCAATTGTTTTGTGATTGTGTATATAAACAACCAAACCTGACAATAAAGCAACGAACCCTCCTATAAGAAGTGATAAACTAAAATAATCAAAAGATATACTCATGATTTATTTATTATATAGGTAATAGTATGAGTTACCAAGGACTGAAGCAGTGGGGTTGTTAACAAGATATTCTGCTAATTCAGTTACTGAAGTATAACAAATATTTGTCCCATGATGAGGTTCAATATGTATATCACCTTTATATTCAAAAGCATTTCTTAGACAATCCATGAATGAAAGCAACTTGCCATCAAGCGCATATATAGCTGACTGCGGAGAAGAACAAGCAACATGAGGATTAGCCACACCATGAACAAACCATCCTTTTTGTACATGTTCTGGATGAATATATCCATGCCAATGACTTATTGAGATACCTTTATTCAGATACCTTTTTAAAAACTCTGAATTGGGGTTAATTTTATTTAATATTGTAGCTATTATCGCATTACCTACTGCATGAGCTAGAATAACCTGAGTATCAAAAGAAGTTTTATAATCATTATCTATCACAGAATCATATTGACTCTCTAAATACATGTATCCGTTTGATAAACCTAACTTTATCAAGTCTTTTTGTGGATTCACATGTGTTTTATCAGACCCCGATTTCTGACTTAACACCCAAACATCTGGAACGCGCAACCAGTAGAAATCACCTTTTATATCTATTTTTATATACAAATTTTGATTATAAAAAAAATATGACTTATCTGGTTTAATTAAAACAAGCTTTTCAAAATCAGCTTCAGAAACAAGAGGATAAATCTCACCTGGCAATTGCACCGCTAAAAAACCATAACTCATTCCATTTCTATTATCCAAGTGTAATTTACCTATCCATTTATAAAAATTATTTCTAAAAGGTAGACTATCTATTTTTGTCCCAGTCGGGTATAAATTTGTTTTATCGAATAAAAGTGCACCTTTTACCAAATCATCAACATGATTTTTATACAAATCATCAATAACACTAAAATGTTTGTTTGAAATCACAAACTCAGATAAAGTGTAGGGTCGAATCGGAGCAACAATCTTTGGCACTAAAGCGTGTAAAATATTTTCTTTAAATTTTTCTTCAATATGAAATATTGGGTGAGAAGCGTTAAAATTATAAAGAAGCCATTTTTTCTTATCAACACCTATTACGATATTTGTCATGTTGTGCGCAAATAATGACAATGCTGTATCAAAATGCTCATGAAAGGTGCTTTTTTCTGAAATGTTTTTCGGAAAATCTAATATAGTGATGACTGAATTGTCTTTAAAACTATAAATATACTGCATAGGCAAATTATCTGAATCTTGCTCACCTAAAACAATAACTGATATGCCTTTTTTTATTTTTGTTCTTTTAAAAAGATATGACACAGCACTAAAACTAAAATAATGATTTTTTTGAGGTAAATAGAATATCTTTCTAATAAAAAATAATAAATTATTAAGGAGCATTTTTATGACTGCTTTCCAAATTTTTAAAATTGATATTCGAGTTAATGCGCCATCATATGGAACTATGTTTACTTTCAACTCCTCAAATGTTTTTTTTAATTTATTTGCAAAATATAATATTTCTGCACTAACTTTACTTCCATTATTTGGGAAAAAAGTTATATTCATGTTATTGGCCATTTCCTCCGGAGTAATATGAACCTTTTCTTTAATTCCTAAAATAGCCTGTATTGTTTCTTGATTAATCATAAATAAATTATAGCAGAATATTACATAACTTCACGGATTCTTTGTAAAACAAACTCGCCAGCCTTCTTAAAATCTTCTGGTTTAGGGTCTTCAATTTTAACAATTTCAATTGGTAATATGGGTGGCAGTATGGTGACAATAAGCTTCCTTCTTCTAAGAAGGAAATTGAAAAAAGAAATATCAAAAAAAGTATTTATAGCAACTGGAACAATCGTAGCATTGGTTCTATATGCTAAATACCCCATCCCGCCATGAGCATTTGCAATATTTCCATCCAATGTGCATTTGCCCTCTGGAAAAATACACAAGGTTTTATTATTTTCTAATATTTTAATATGGTTTTGTAAAGATATCTCATAGTCCTTGCTACCAGAATTTACAGGATAACCCCCTAAAATATTAAAGAAAAATTCTTTATATACATACCTCCTCCAGCTAAAACTAGGATCATTATATTTGTGTACTGGATAGATTACTGAATATACTGGCAATTGATGTGAAAAAAAACTAGTTATTAGAGGAATGACTGTCGGATCAAGCTCTTGTGTATGGTTTGGAACTAAAAGTATAGGACCTTTTAAATCTCTGATATTTTCTTTCCCCCTTATTTCCAAACGCAAAAAAAACTTATATAAAGGTAAAAAAAATATAAAAAATAAACTTTGAATAAACAATGGTGTCCAGTATTGAAAACGTCTTTTCATTTTTTTATATATAATTTTTTTATAAATTTCATTTTATTAATATTTTGTTCATCCACAAAAAACAAAATCACCTAAAATAGGTGATTTTGTGAAATATTAATACATGGCCATTCTAATTTTCTGCAATTTATCGTTTACATCCGAGTCTTCAATCTTTTGGAAACGAGGAAATGTCTTGCCATCCTTTGTTACGTCCCCCATCCACATCTCTAGCGGACGATTGTCGAAACAAGGAATACCAAGTTCTTTTGAAGCTCTGTAGACAGAAGCTTCATACAATGGACGGTAAACTACAAAGTGTTCTTCCCCAGGTCTAGCGTCGTCCTCTGTATGAAAACCAACCCCAACAACTTCATAAGCATAATTATTAATTTCACCATCTGGATCATGCTTATAGTGATAGTAGAAACCTAACTCCGGAACCCTTTTGGGCATTGGTAATGACATGTACTTTTATACTTTTAATTTATTTAAATTTATTATATCAGAAATAAATTTAAATCAAAATTATTTATTTGTGTTTCGATTCTTAATAAAACTAAATATAAAATATATTGTTGATACAAAGGAATAGAAAGATAATAAAATTAAAGTTAAATCCTTACCGTCAAATGACAAAATACTACTACTATCATCACTTGTTGCCACGGCTGTAATTACTGAAAATAAAAAATAAATAATCGTTAAAATTACCCAATTTTTATATTTTCTATCATCAAGAATTAACGCAAAAATACTAATAATAAAAACACAAATCGTCCAATAAATTAAATAACTAAGTATTTGACCTACATCATAATTAAAAGAATGACTAGTATAATTA
>JBEBJP010000033.1:0-6790 GCA_040079825.1 Parcubacteria group bacterium | reverse complement strand
ACAGTAACTTTCTTTACATTTTCTTCCATATAGGAAAACTTTTCTTTTATCTTGTCTGTTATAGACTGAGATTCTTCATCTTCCAGATAGATAATAGCTGAAATCTCTATTTTTTCTGAAAAACTCCCAGCTTTTGCTTTTGGTATAAAATTAAACAATTCTTCATTTTTAAACTCGTCAAAATTTTGAAAAAAATTTATGGCTTCAAGTATTGTTGTTTTTCCAGATTCATTCAAACCAGCTAATGGAAATATGTTACCGTTTGGATACTTTGATAGGTCTACTTCAAGATTTTGAATTCCTTTAAAATTTTTAATTGTAAATCTTACGTATTTCATATTATTTCCAAAAACTTAACTCTTGTTTAGTTGCCCATTTTTCAAATGCTTCAGCAATATCCTTAAGGTCATGTTTTTGAATCAAATGATTGTGTTCATCTAATTTTCTTTCACCTTTTTCATCTGTCATGTACATTTCGAACCCAGAATTATCTTTTCCAGAGTTTTCCGAGACTGCCATAAAAATTTCATAATCATCTTCTTTAGGATTGATTTTTTCATCCCATTTTTGCACAAACAAAACAGATGTTTTTGTACCTGTATGTGGTTTGAACGTATTTCCATCAAGACCAACAACTGCAATAAGTCTTGCTTTTTCCATTATATAATTTCTAATCTTCTCGTCACTTGTATTATTAAACCTGCCTTGTGGTAAAACTACCGCCATTCTTCCTCCTGGTTTAAGAAAATCCAAATTTCTCTCAATAAACAAAACATCGCGAGAAACCTTGTTAGCTTTCTTGCCCTTACCATCAAAAGCTACTTCATAATTGGAAATAAGTCTTGAGTCTTTTATATCCCCAGCAAAAGGAGGATTTGCCATAACGATATCGAAATTAAATTCTTTTGGATTTTGGCGATTTTTTGCTAGATCAAGAAGTCTATAATATCCGTCTAAATAAGTTTTCGCCCATGAACTATCTTTTAATCTTTCTTCCCATCTGGTGTAATCCAAGGTATTAAGATGCAAAACATTTGTTTTTCCATCTCCTGCAATCATATTAAGAGTACGAGCAACGCGAACCGACCTTTCATCAAAATCAATTCCAAAAACCTTATTTACATAATCTTTTTGTTCACTAGTAAGTTTTTGGTTGGAAAAATTCGCAAATTTAGCCTTACCTTGATTAACCAATTTTTGCCAAACATTAAAGAGCGTATGTACGGTAAATCCACAACTTCCACAAGCTGTGTCTATCATGTACTCATTCGGCTTAGGGTTCATCATATACACGCACATATCAATCACATTTCTTGGTGTAAAATACTGTCCCTTTTCACCTTTTGCTGATTTGTTTACTAGATATTCAAAAGCCTCATCTATAACCTGCAGATTTGAATTGAAAAGTTTTACATTTTGCAAAAATCCAACACAAATTTGTAGATGGTTTTCATCGGTAATTCTAAGCGGTTCACCTTTTTCGAAAATGCCCTGCCACTTGTCTTTGGCTTTCTGATAGAGATCATTTATAACTTCTTTGGTATGATGAGCGTCACCACGACTTCTAAATTCTAATTTTCTAAAATCATCATTGTCTATTTGCTCAAGTATTTTTTTGTCAGTAAGTTCAGGATTCTTTTTCCGTAATAGTTTAAACTGGGTTTCAATATTTACCCTATCATCGGCACTTTCCATTTCATCATAGAGTTTAGTAAAAATGAGTTTAAAAACCTCTTCAAAAACATCAACCCCAGCCCCAGACAGAACTTCATCTTCCATTTCTTGAATCAAATCTTTTAAAGATTTCCTTTCTTCCGTAAGTCTATCTTTAACCATCAACTCAAGATAAGTAAATTTTTCATTTTTTATGTCATCAATAGTTTCGTTAGATTTTGGGATATCAGAAAGAGGCTCAAAATAATTTGGATCGAGTCTTTCGTAGTAGTTTATTTCAACACCATTTGTCCAAACTGCCAGAGGAGCACCGGTTGCATTTGTATAGCTTTTTAATTGATCCTTTCCATCTTTAGCACTATGTTTTTTAATTTCAAGAACACAATAAATACTTGTTTTATCGGTCTTATTTAAAATCACAATATCAGCAAACTTCTTCTCTCTTCCAAAATTTACTGTATATTCAACATCTAGCAGACCAATGGGGTATCCGTATTCATTTATAAGCTTATCTAGCATAAGCTGTCTAACAATTTCCTCAGGTTTTACTTGAATATCCTTATCTCGTTTAAAACATCTAAGGAAAAGCTTACCTCCTTTTTCAAAAACGCTATTTTCTATTCTGTCTATCGAATCAGGAGAAAATATAGTTAAATCATATTTTCCATCTGACTTCACAAGTTGTGCTAGGTTTATATTTTTCATAACTTATAAAACTCTACCACTTTTGAGAGCTTTTATCCATCATACAAACTTCATCTACACCTCACCCCATAAATACGCAATGTTTGAGTAAACAACCTTTTTTGCCTCCTCTATTTAGATACGACGATGCCCCGGCTGTGTTAGCCCGGGGCGGTTTGTGTTCTATTTCTTCTCGAGCTTGGCCAGCTCAAGCTTGTACCTTGCTGTTAGGCCTGGGCCGATCTTGGGGTTGGCCTTGATCGCGTTGCCACTCATCTGCAGTTCGTAGAAACCCTGCAGAAAATTGCGTGGGTTGTCACCCCTGAGTGTTGCTACTGCGATCATGGGAACTAGGTGTGGAATGCGCATCTTTTTTGCGAATACCCACTCCTTGCTCACGGCCGGCCACTCGGTATCCCATATGTAGTTAGCCATGTACTCATTAGAGACTGGACCCGTCGCAACCAACGACGAGATCACATGGCGACCATTCAGATGTTCCTCGACATGGACAGCCTCGTGATACAAGACGAGTCTCAGATACGACTCTTTGTCAGCCTGGTTTGTTATATCTGGCACACGGAACAGGAAGTCCAGGTTGTACCAGATGAGGATCTGCTTCTTGCCGTTCATGACTTCCACAGAAGTCACCATCTCCTGGAGCTGAACGCTCGGAGCGAACTTCACAGTGCCGTTGTCTACCCACTTGTACAGCTTCTCGCGAACCAGAGGTTCGGGATGAGCAAGTACGAGGGATTTCAAACGCATCACCGACGGCCCCGTCAGCGCACGTGACTGCGGGGTGTCGACGATCTGAGCGCTAACACCGCGCGGAAATGAAAGACCGAGGAACCCCAACACGAGCACTGCAAGCACTTTTTTCATGCGTTTTCTCTGATAAGAAGAACGGAATGTTCTAGTTTTAAATTAACATATTTTTACACAATGTCAATCTTTTCAACTCATCTGGCGCAACCCATCATGACCATAGCCAACCAGTTTTTTTGTAATTCTCGATCATCTCCTCACAAGTTTCTATGTCTTCTTGGCTCACTGGATCCACAGAACTCGATTTTATCCATTCTTCTGCTTCTTCTATTCTGTCATGCACAAGTAAATACATTGTTCTGGTCAAAACATTTGAATCGTCCTCGTACTCCATCGCCTTCTCCGAGAAAAATTTCATTTTCTCTTTATCTTTTTTCCACCCAGCAACACTGATAGCGTGGTGATACCAAAACCAAAGAATTCTTTTTCTTCTTTCTGCCTCATATTCGTCCATGCCAGTAGTATCCGCGTCCTCTATTATTTCTTTTACTTTATTTTGAATCTGATACGAATCATTATAATCCCAAGTGCGATCTTTGAAAGCCATCTGTTCTGCGATGCAATATTTTTTATACAAATCCTGAGGTTCTGTCGCACCCAAAAGCCTATAAGCTTCAACTATAGGACTCTTTCCCCAATCAAAATTTTCTATTTTAGGTGCTCCTTCTGTCATGAGAGTATTTTAGCATTTATCTACTCACAAGTATTCTTCCCTATCGTAGCGTAAAATCCACACCAAGAGAATATTGCTTCGAAAATGGCAAAACCAGAGAGGAAGAGGAGGATGAAACTCCATGAGGTAGTTATTGCGAGCAAAAGCAAGGCGACGCCGATAGCAAAGCGCAAAAGTCTGTCAGGTTTGCCTATATTTTTTTCTACACCTCGCACAGTGCCCTTGGCATATTTTTTCAAAATAAATCTATAAGCGAATCCAAAAATAAATGCGAGTAGATACATTGCGACAATACTTCCCCATCCAAACGGAGAAAGAATAAAATCTATTGGAGACTTGTTGAAGAAATTTTTCTTAAGTTGCGGGATAAGTTTTACTGCGTTTATTCCTTCTTTCGCATCAAAAGCTTCTATCTCACCTATTGCTAGTGAATATTTGCTGTCGTTTTTAGCATTGAAAACTCCTATCTGATACTCGCCAGGTTGTGCATTAACTTTGTACTCTGGACCTTTGAGGTAGTTGTCGTGACCAAACTTTTCAAACATTTTTTCCCAAGTTAGACTTGTGCCGTCTAGAAAAGCTATTTGTTTGCCTTTGAAGAAAACTACAGCTGATACATCTGTCTTTTGTCCCTCTATGTCGGGCACTAAAAGTCCAACGTATAGGTTAAATGGAACTTTAGAAGTAATAGTGTACACGTCTGGCGTGCCTGTAAGTTTGCCGTAGTATGCTTTGGAGATTTCTGGATCTGGAACCTCTGTTAGTCTGCTTTCGGTTATGCGAGGCTGGTGTGCGGAAACGAAACCAGGGATGATAATAAAAACAGCCACAAAAAAGAAAGAAACGAATTTCAAAAATTTTGTTTTCATAGGGTAATTGTACTCTAGAAATCATGAAATGAGTATAAAAAAGCGGGTGATGCCGTTTATGCAATATGCTAAAATACTCACATGCGCAGAATAATAATAAAAGAAGGTCCATTGGTTTTCCTAAGAAACGTGTTGGTTATGGAAATCGTTGCTGCTATCTCTCTCTACGCCCTTTCTTTTCTTGGAAACTACGAGAAGCTCTACCAAAACTGGGGTATTGTTTCCTACGTTAGATATGACATTTTTCTGATTCTAGTTTTTTGTATTTTTGAAACAATATACATTTCCCTACTGTTTCTAGACTGGTACTTTACACATTTTGAAATAACCGAGACTGAAATAACAAAAAAGTCCGGTCTTTTATTCCGTCACCGCAAATCTGTAGACTTAACAAAAGTTGTCTCCATAGAAACATATAACTCTCCAGTCGGAAGACTCATGAAGCATGCAACTATTATCCTCCACCACGAAAACGACAGAGTGACTAAACTAAAAAACATTTCAAGTGCAGATGAATTCGCTCACATAATAAAGCAAATGGTAAAAAAGGGAGACGGCAACTCCATGTTCAGAAGCATTTCGTCGGTAATAGAAGAAGGCGAAGGTTTAACAGTCGAGTTCAAGGAAACTTTGCGTTTCGATATTCGTAAAAAAGAGATCAGCAAAGAAATGGAGCGTGCGGTGCTCAAAACAGTCGTTGCTTTTATGAACACAGAAGGTGGCACGCTACTTATCGGAGTAAATGATGTTGGAGAAATAACTGGACTAGAAAATGATTTTAAAACTTTGATAAAGAAAAACCGCGACGGATTTGAGAATCATCTGAGTATGCTAGTTAAAACAATGATCGGCCTTTCTTTTGCAAAATATGTTCATGCAAAATTTGAAAAAATAAATGACAAAGAAGTCTGCATGGTCTCTGTTAGTAAAAACCACAAACCAGCGTATTTCAAAGGCACTGATAAGGAAGAATTTTTCGTGCGTGTGGGCAACTCCACCCAACCTTTCTCTATGAGTGAAACCGAGGAATACATCGCGACACACTGGAAATAGCTGTTGTAAAAACAATTCCTACTTTTCTATTTGGGTTATGTAAAAATGTTTAATTTATATATGAAAACTGAACCTGGATAAAGCTAATTACACAAAAGCTTCCATTCGGATTGTCTTGGTATAGTACGAGGTAGTTCAGTCGCAAACTTCCACGTCAAGAGATCGGCCTCAAGTCGAGCATTCGTGTTTGTTTCTAGAAGCTTGATATTTTTCTCGGCTTCAGACGAAGGCCCAAAGACAGATGATAGACAGGTGTTGGCGTTGATTATCGCTAGCACCTCTTTGGAACTTGTGGTAGATGCTGCGACTGATGCAATAAAAGCCTGGTGAGCACGTGCATGCTGTAAAAGTGCAGCCCGAGATTCTGCTGAATTGGAATATTCCACACCAATCCACCTTTGCACATCATCCCTAACTCCATCTTTGTCAGAGTCGATTCCCACCAGTGTTTGTTTACCAGCTTCACCTGGATCAGGAGGAAGACCGAGTAGTCTCTCTTGTTCAGCAGTAATGAAAAACTGTTCTTTACTAGATTCCTTAATTCTCCACCGTCCGAATAGTACAACACCCAAAAACAGAAGAATTAAAACACTTACAAATAGTTTCTTTCTGCTTGTCATGTATCTCTAAAGTGTACGGCTCAGGTTAGGAGCCGTCCATTCAGCTATCCACAGTCATGGCGGTAATGATTGCCAGTTATGGACCCGACAGGACTCTTTCCTTACAGGAACGGTACACCTGTTCTGTTTTGCTTCGCAAAAACTATCACAGGTTTTCGAGTCCTGACGCAGAGTTTCCCAAACTCTGCGTCGGGTCCACTAAACAAAAAAACGCCCTTACGGCGCTTTTTGATTGTGGACTACAGTAGATTCTATCAGAACCATGTTTATGCAGGAGGATCGGTATATCTATATTCCAGATCTCAGTTCACATGGTAAGAAATAGTTTATTGATTATTTCTTTGTTTGCTCGTCAAAGTTAATAGTCTTGTATTCATCGGTATTGATTC
>JBEBJP010000032.1:0-8287 GCA_040079825.1 Parcubacteria group bacterium | reverse complement strand
TGACTTTTCGTTTTTCTTTTCGTTCGGACACTAGTGTACCCCCTTTAATATACTACCATTTTATAATAAAAAGTAAATTATCCGACTATTGCGTAATCTAGAACTCTTCTTTCCATGTCAGCAGAAACAACTTTGAATCTTATTGAATCACCGAGTGTAAATTTCTTTCCAGTTTTTTCACCTTTAATCATGTAGTTTTTTTCATCTAGAGTCCAAAAATCTTCACCTAGGTCTCGTATTTTTATCATGCCTTCACATTTTGTTTCTTTCTCGGCAACATACACACCAAATTCTGCTACACCGGTAATAGTTCCATCGAATTCTCCTCCAATGCGTTCCTGCATGTATTCAACCTGTTTGTATTTTATTGAAGCTCTTTCGGCATCGGAAGCTTTTTTCTCTAATTCAGAAGATGCTAAACATATTCTTTCAAACTTTTCGTATTCATTTTGTTCTACTTTTCCACCTTTCAATTCTCTTTCCAAAAATCTATGAACTAAGACGTCAGGGTATCTACGAATAGGGGAAGTAAAATGTGTGTAATAAGTAAACGCTAACGAGAAGTGCCCAATATTTTTTGTAGAATAAACAGCTTTAGCCATGCTTCTTACAACTGCTGTGTTTATTAGCTCTTCATTTGCTGTACCTTTTACGTCTTTCAAAAGTGCGTTCAGATCTCTTGAAGTCACATCGCCATCTTTGTTTTTTAGATCAAATCCAAGAGCTTTTAGAAATATTGCCAAATTCTGGATTCTATCTTTGTCTGGTTTTGAGTGAATTCTATAAACTGATTGTTTTCTACCTTTAGTGAGGTCTTTGTTCTGTGACATGAACACAAACTTTGCTACTGCTCGGTTTGCCAACAACATAAACTCCTCAACAAGTTTGTGAGTATCCAATCTAGTTTTTCTGTAGACACGTATAGGCTTTCCTGTTGGGTCTAGTTCAAATTTTACTTCGTCAGTATCAAAAACCATTGCGCCACTACTTATTTTTGATTTCTCTAGTTTTTTTGCGATTTCATTTAATTTTCGAAGTTCTGGTTGGAAAGGACCATCTAGTTCACCATTAATAACTTTTTGTGCATCTTCGTATGTAAATCTTTTATCACTGTGTATGACTGTTCTACCGAACCATTCGTCTAGCACTTTACCATTACCATCCATTTTAAAAACCGCAGAAAAAGTTAGTTCATCTTCGTTAGGGTTAAGAGAACACAAATCGTTTGAAAGTATTTCTGGGAGCATTGGTATGGTTCTGTCTACTAAATAAACAGAGAGTCCTCTTTTTTCGGATTCACGATCGAGAGCTGTTCCCGGAGTGACAAAGTGAGATACGTCTGCAATGTGAACACCTATTTCGTATTTGTCGTCACCAAGATCAACAAAAGAAATAGCATCATCAAAGTCCTTTGCGTCAAAAGGGTCTATCGTCATAGTCGTTACATCTCTCATGTCTCGACGGTTTTTTATTTCTGCAGAAGCTGTAGCTTTGTATTCAGACAAAATAGTTTCAGCCTCACGTTCAACGTCTTCGGGGAATTCAACTCTAAAACCTCTTTCTAAAACAATAGACTCCATTTCAGCATTGTTCTCACCTTTAAGACCAATAACTTTAACAATTTTACTTTGAAGTGTATTCCAATCTACAACTTTTACTAACACCTTGTTTCCATCCTCAGATGTTTCTCCGGGAACTAGGGGAATATCAACATAGAGTCTTTTGTCATCAGGAACAACAACAGTTCTACCTTCAATATTTTTAATAACTCCGACGAACTCGTCTTTTGCTCTTTCTATAACTTTTACAATTTTTCCTTGCTCTCTATTTCTTATTTTTTCATCAGTTTTAACAACTTCAACAATATCTCCGTGCAGTGCTCGGTTAATATTTTCTGGTTGGATTTCTATACTACTGTTTCTGTCTTTTGAATCAGGATCAATGTCAAAAAAACCAACACCTTTTGTGTTGATGCTAATAGGCCCTACGAAACTTTCTTTTTTATTTGTCATTTGGGGCATATTATACCACTTTTTCGTAAGTTTTCTCATTGACAAGTCATATTAAAAGTCATATATCTAAACAGTACTGTTCTTTTGAGGTCTAACTTGAAATCGGTTCCGAGTCCAAGGATATTTTAGTGAAGAGAGTGGGAGTTTCCGAACTACAGGAGCCATTCAAAGAACTTTTAAGACAGGTCGGCGGTGTAAATGGCCGTGACCGGTTAACAGAGTTTCTTGTGTGGCTAAACACTCCTCCGAATAGATGGGTCAAGATCCATCGTGGTCGTTTTGTTTCCACGGAATTCGTGGGTCATGGCTGGAAGCTAAGTCAGAACGAGACGGATCGGCGCTCTACGACTCTAAAGAAACTCGACCTCACCAAGGTTGAGTTGGTCACCATGCTGAAGGCTAACGAGTCTTACATAAGTGGTGAGGAGAGTCTAAAGCGTCTCAAGACCTCCAGATTCGTTCGACTCGACACGGATACGTTCATTGCTTTGTGGAATAAGAAAGAACTAATTCCTGAAGCATGGAAAGAGAAGAAGAACGGAAAGACTCGTTGCATCTTCTTTTTTGGAAAGATTCTGGAAGATCCGGATTTGTACCGTCACGGTATCTGTTTGTACTGGGACGTGCAAACTTGGAAGTTCCGAACTCGTTGGCTTCTCAATACTTGGGACGATTGTGATTCGTTTGCAGTTATTCCGATATAGGTGTTGGTGGGGGAACCATTGGGACCTTTGCTGTATCCATAGGCCCTAAATCTCTCAATGGAGTGATGAAGGGTCTTTTTGTTTAAATATGAAAAATTTTAATTCCATCCACAATCTTATTTTGGTGATTTGACCATTTTTGCCTATTCTGTTAGTATATGGCACATGTTAAAAATACGATTACAACGAGTAGGAAGAAAGCATGAACCAACATTTCGATTGGTTTTGACTGACTCAAAAAACTCAACAAAAAGTGGAAAATATCTAGAAACTCTAGGTAACTATGATGCTAGAAGAGGTGAGAAATCTGAGTTCAAAACAGAAAGAATAAATTACTGGATTACAAAAGGCGCTCAAGTTTCAGGAACTGTTCACAATCTATTTGTTGATAAAAAAATATCTAATGCAAAAAAGGTTAATGTTCTTCCTTTGAAGAAAGCTATAGTTAAAGAAGGCGAGAAAGTAGAAGAGGTAAAACCAGCAGAGTCAGTAGTAGAAACTCCAAAAGTAGCAGAAGAAACTAAAGAGGAAGTTGTCGCATAAGTTCGTTGACGCAAGCTCATACTCATTGTTATAATATTTCTGTACGCTATTAGCATTAACTGATTGACCATATGGAACTAGACGTAAAATTTTTGGACTTCGTAGTTAAATCTCTTGTTGAAAAACCAGAAGACGTGAAAATAGTTAGAACAGTCGATGAGATGGGTGTTTTGATGACTCTAGATGTAAATCGTGCAGATATGGGAAAAATAATAGGACGAGAAGGAAATACAGCTAAAGCTATCAGAACATTACTTAGAGTTGTTGGAATGAAGAACAATGCTAGAGTAAACCTAAAAATAAATGAGCCAGTAGGAGAGGAGGGAGAAATAAAGACTTCAGTTACAAAGTCTTTGGATGATGCGATGGAGGATCTAAAACTTTAATAAAATTTGAAATTTATATACACAAAAAAACATCCATTGGATGTTTTTTTGTGTATTGATATTTATGATAATTTCTGTTATACTAATGACGGATTACAACACGTCTAGGAGGTAAATTGAACTATCTCATTCCTTCGGTGTTGGTCGTTTTTTTCAGTTTCTCGATGGGGGTTCTGTCTGCTATCAGCCAGAACAAGTTCGATCTCGATTCGGTATCCGATGAACTCAATGTGGAGATGAGCGATTCCGAGCTCATCCATTTGGAGAACATCTGGAATCGCTTCGACAGGCTCGGAGATAAGGAGGTTGTGAGACCAGATAGCCTGCCAGCTGAAGCGTGTCTCTTTGTGGAAATATTCACAGAGTATACGGCCTTGGCTCAGGAGTACTACAGGGCTTCTTTTGAGGAGACTCGACTCGAAGATCTGATCGCGAAGAAAGTTGTTGATGCTGGGAAACTAGCTTCTCACACTGGTTACGAAGTGGTGAAGACTGGCCAAAGGTTTAACTGCTATGGCAAGTCTGAGTCATGGGTTGTTGATCAGATCTCGGACTTATCCAGAGTCTACGAAGAAGATGTGGATCTGGATGTCCTTAGAACCGTGTACCTCAACTCCGTTCGTCTCGAGTTACTCTATGTTGTCACAGTAGAGAACAATCCCGAAGTTGGGAGAGATGAGGTCGCAAAGAAGCTGGGACTTCCTGTTGACTCTCCACTACCCTCAATCGAGTTGCTGTTGCGTACAGCAATTGAAAAGTGGGACATAGCTCCTGCTGACCTCGGTTTTGACGAGGGTGATCGGGGGGAAGGTGTCCCCCCGGTTTTTTTAATTAAATAAAAAATGAATTTTCATATAATCACATTATTTCCAAACTCTTTTGACTCATATATAAGTGAGTCTATTATTGCTCGTGCAATAGAAGATAAAAAAATTAAAGTTAGTTTCTATAATCCAAGAGACTACTCTGACGATAAATGGAAAAGAGTGGATCAAAAGCCATATGCTGGTGGTCCAGGTATGGTTATACAAGCACTTCCTACTGTAAAAGCTATTGAAGTTGCTTTAAAAAAAATAAAAAAAAGTAAGAAATCCAAAGTAAAAATAATTTTCTTTTCTCCTGCGGGTAAAAAGTTTGATACTTCTTATGCAAAAAATTCTGCAAAAAAATATACGGATATTGTTTTTGTTTGTGGAAGATATGAAGGTATAGATGCTCGTGTTAAAAAAGTTTTCAAAATGGAGGATCTTTCAGTAGGAGATTTTGTTTTAACTGGTGGGGAACTTCCAGCGATGATTGTTCTAGATTGTGTTTCTCGACAAGTAAAAGGTGTTCTTGGAAATTTTGATTCGCTTGAAGAATCTCGCGTTTCTAGTCACGACGTTTACACTCGTCCAGAAGTTTTTGAATATAAAAAGAAAAAATACAGAGTACCAAAAGTTTTACTCTCAGGTGATCACAAGAAAATAGAGGAATGGAAAGTTAAATCTAAATAAAACTCTTACTCATCCACAACTTTTTTCATCAACAGAATATTTTGCTGGTGCAAAATTTCTTTCTACTCACCTCTTCACGGGTTCCGTAGATGATGAAAAAAGTTATGGATTCGACGAGTTTTGTTATTCAAGTTCATGTTGGTACAATAGCTAGATATGTTACAGTCTGAAGCTTTGGATATTTTAAAGATGGGAAGAAATGTTTTTATTACCGGCCCTGCTGGGAGTGGTAAAACACATGTAATAAATTCTTATGTCAGTTATCTTAAGCAAAATGGAGTGGATGTTGCGGTTACAGCTTCAACAGGTATTGCAGCTACACATCTAGGAGGTATGACTATACATTCTTGGTCAGGTCTGGGTATTAGAGACACTTTAACTGACTATGATATTGATGAGTTGATGGAAAGACAGTATTTGTATAAAAGATTTGAGAGAACAAAAGTTTTAATAATAGACGAGGTATCTATGTTGCACCACTATCGGCTAGATATGATTGAGTGGATTTGCAGGCAAATGAAAAGAAGTGAGAAACCTTTTGGCGGAATGCAGGTGATTCTTTGCGGAGATTTTTTTCAACTTCCTCCTGTTACTCGTGGAGATGTGGTTGAGTCGGAATTTGCGTATAAGGCAGAGTCTTGGTTGGCATCGAAATTTACAATTTGTTATCTATCAGAACAACATCGCCAGAAAGATAGCACTTATCTTTCTATACTAAATCAGATTAGAGAAAATAAAGTATCAACAAAAACTATCGAACTTTTGAAAACTCGTTTTAATAAAGAACCAGAATTTGGAAAAGAATTCACTAGACTTTATACCCACAATATAGATGTGGATATAATAAACAAAAAACATCTTGATCTACTAGAAGGACCATATCGTAAGTATGAAATGTTAAGTAAGGGATCAACCAGCCTCGCCACGACTTTAAAGAAGAGTTGTCTGTCTCCTGAAGTTTTGGAATTAAAAGTTGGTGCGAGAGTGATGTTTACAAAAAACCATTTGGAAGGTGGGTATGTAAACGGAACATTGGGGGTAATAAAAGATTTCAATTCTTTTGGCGATCCTATTGTGGAAACGAACGGAGGTATGGTTTTTCATGTAGTTTCTCAATCTTGGAAAATAGAAGAGGAGGGAAAAGTTAAAGCAGAAATAGAACAACTTCCTTTGCGTCTAGCCTGGGCAATAACTGTTCACAAAAGTCAGGGTATGTCTCTCGATGCAATGGAATTGGATTTATCTAAGTCGTTTGTAAAAGGTATGGGTTACGTTGCTCTCTCACGAGTTAGAACTTTGGGTGGGATGAAGCTTCTTGGTTTTAATGACATGTCGTTAGAAGTCGACGGCGAAGTCTTGGAGATGGATCAAATTTTCAGAGATAAATCTACAGATGCAGTAAATGATTTGAAAGAAATGAGTAGAGAGGAAATATTGGAAATGCAAAAAGCTTGGATGAAGAAAATTGAGCCAGAAGAAAAAGTAAAAATAAAAAAGAAAGAAAAAGAGTTGAAAGTTCCTTCGCACGATATAACAGCAGGAATGTTGGCTGAAGAAGTTCCATTGAAGGATATAGCGCAGGCTAGGGGTGTGAAAGAGGAAACAGTAGTTTCTCATATTGAAGACCTTATTGTAGAGGGAAAATGTCCCGATATCACATATCTGAAGAGGGAACTAAAGCGCAGTGAGTTAGAAGATATATTAAACGCTTTTGAAAAAACAGGAACGATGACTCTTTCTCCTGTTTATAATTTACTTTCAAAAGAAAAGAAGAAGCCGAGTTATCTGAAGATTCGTCTGGCAAGGTTGTTTTTATAAAGAAATTAAATATAATCTATATATGAAAAACGAGCCTAGAACTGACATTTCTCATAAGAGTAAATACTTTATCTATATTGCTATTACT
The DNA here is from genome assembly GCA_040079825.1 of Parcubacteria group bacterium. Lineage (GTDB taxonomy): Bacteria > Patescibacteriota > Minisyncoccia > Phycocordibacterales > DATDWN01 > C7867-006. The sequence goes on along the minus strand of JBEBJP010000032.1, from coordinate 1,240 downwards.
TTCGTTGTTGTTCTTATTCTTTCCAACATTACTGCTGGTAAGATTGCAAAATTTGGACCATTTTTCTTATCTGGTGCAACTATTGTCTTTCCAATAAGCTTTATTTTTGGGGATATATTAACTGAGGTTTATGGATATAAAGCTTCAAGAAGAATTATTTGGTCTGGATTTGTCTCGCTAATATTCATGTCATTTATTCTGTGGCTTGTTCAACTACTCCCCCCAGCACCATTCTGGCAAAATCAAGGTGCTTATGAAGCAATACTAGGTTCAGTTCCAAGAATTGTCATTGCTTCCATGACAGCTTACTTCTTGGGAGAATTCAGTAATTCTTTCGTTCTATCTAGAATGAAAGTATGGATGCAGGGTAAACATCTTTGGATGAGAACAATAGGTTCAACTATTGTCGGTGAAGGAGTTGACAGTATTTTCTTTGCGACGATTGCTTTTTACGGAACCATGCCATTTGGAGCATTAGTTACTCTAATTTTATCTATATATATTTTTAAGGGTGTTTATGAAATTTTAGCTACTCCACTTGTATATCTAATTGTAAATAAACTTAAGAAAGCTGAGGGTATTGATGTTTATGATAAAGGCATAAGCTACAACCCATTTACCTTAGCTGAATAACACTATGGCTTACTCAAAAATTTTAGCCAAAAAATACGCTACGAACAGGAACAAATATAAATCATCTGATAAGATGTTGCTTCCATTCCTAAAGAAAGCTGGAATAAAAAATAAAACCATATTAGATTTTGGTTGTGGAGATGGTCCAGAAACAGAGAAATTTCTACAAATGAAAGCCAAAAAGGTTGTAGGGGTAGACCCGAGTAGTGAGATGATAAGACTAGCAAAATTAAGAAAGCTTAATGGGGCAACTTTCATTAAAACTAACGGTAAAAAATTACCTTTAAAGAGTAATGAATTTGATTTAGTCTATTCAAGATTTGTCTTACATTACATTAAAGATCTAAAATCTCAGTTTGTTGAAATTTCAAGAGTATTGAAATCAAAAGGATATTTTTTAGCTCTATTCCAATCTCTTACAGATAACTCTAAATTTACAAATAAAACTGTGCCAGTTGTCTTGGGCAAAGATAAGAATGCCACTAATATAAAAATATTATCAAAGTCAATTGATGTAATTAAGCATGAACTGACAAAAGCTGGATTAAAGGTTATAAAGTCTATTGAAGTTCAAAATACCGATGCACATATAGACACTAAATATGAA
>JBEBJP010000031.1:0-8972 GCA_040079825.1 Parcubacteria group bacterium | reverse complement strand
ATCTAAAATTTTATCAAACTCATCTCGTTTAATTTTGTATGCACTTTCATCAAAACTAAAACTTTGGATAACCTCAAAACCTTTTTTGGTACAGTAACTTTTTAATCGGTCTACTTGAGCAGGAAGGGAATTACCAGCTTCCTTTTGTTCTTCTGTACTAACTCTAGCTAGGATAAGTGCTTTCATATCATTTTTCGTTTACTTGTATCCATTGCCTAGCTACATTTTCCATTTTATCGTGTGCCTCTAATCTATCCTTCCCAAAATAAGCTGGAAGATTATGTTCCACTCTGCCTATAGCTCTGCCGTTATGGACTTCTTCAATTATTGCAGTTGCGTAATACTTTTCTTCATCATTTTTTGCAGAATTATTTTCATTTACGACTACACTAAATTTATATTTTATAGGTCTCATATATTATTTTGTTTTTACGCTATTAAGAAATCTTTCAAATTCTGCCTTATCAATACGAAACTCTTTTCCAATTTTGTGAGCTTTTAGCTTCTTGGCGATATTGATGTAACGATAAATTGTCATTACATTTACTCGTAGTTTATCTGCTAGTTCTTGTGCTGTATAGAAGTCTTTTTTCATAGTTATTTATATTTTATGCTAATAATTATACTTTACAATGCTTTACATATCAACCGTCTGAAGTGGACAACACTTTATGTTTATATGGCTTATATTCTTCAAGCTTCTTATCTATCTGTATGACCCAATCACGAAGTCTATTTTTTGTAATAAATTCACTGGCTATCTTCATATCTTTAACAATTCTATACCAAGTCTTTTCACAAGATTTCTTTGAGGTGATAGAGCGTAATTCTCTCAAACCATTTTCATCTTTTCCGACCATAAATAATCCTGCGTAGTATATTGCTTGTTTGGGCTTGATGCCTTTGTTAGCAACTAACAGAGTGCGTAAAACATCCTTTATGCTCATAGATATTGAGAACAGTCCCAGACTTCTTTCTTTTATCAGTTTGTTCCAGTAACCAGAGACAACTTTTTTGCTTATATCAGTTCTGAAAATAGACCTGAAGGTAGGATTTTTCTCATAGCCGAGCTGTTCAAGAACACTATTCATTTTTTGCTTGCGATTTAGGCGAACTTCAAAACGAAGTATTTCTAAAAGTTCTTTCTTTTCTATTTCTTCAAATAAACTTTTTTGATAGGATGTCTGGTCTTTGTCTATCGCTCGTTTTTTGTCTTTACCTAAATCAGCCACTTTGTCGTAGATGACCAGCTGGTGCGTTGTGGTATGAGCGTAAAGACTTTGACCGTCATTTATGTACCGTGTCCGAGCGAAATCAAAACTTTTTGGAAGATTTACTTTGTTCAATTCAGAAATGATGTGATTGACAGTGTATCCTTCTTCAACGAGTATATTTTTTGAAAAATGAACGGAACTTACAGAAGCATTTTCCAGTTTTGCTTTTGTTATAACGATGCCCATTGAAACAAGTCTTTCGTGCAATACATCAATCACTTCAGCAAAATCTTTATCTTCAACTTCATCTAGGTTGTTGAGGTATAGAAGTTTTGGAATAGAAAATTCTATACGAACATTTTTATCGCTTGAAAATCCTTTTCTGTGATAGCCCGTGAGGCGAGGTAAGTACAAACCTCTTTCCAGTGCTCTTTTGGAAGGGTTCTTTACGAATTTATCGTATTGCTCTGTGTGTGAGTGTAAATCCCAAGACGGCTTACCATCGCTGTCTGATGCGAGCGTTATTATTTCGTCTTTTGGAATTAGAAGGCAGATTGTATCAATCATTTTATCGCTTTAGGTTTGTAAAGATGAGGATTTAACCGCTTATCAACCTTGAAAAGTAGTTCAAAAAATCCAACAAAGTTCCGCTTGTCTTGCGCAGACAATTCTTTGATTTTGAAAGTCTTTTTTGGTTGTTCTTGGTTTTCCTGCATAAAACAATCTGTAAGTTGTAACTACAGATTATTATTTATGGGAAGTATCAGATACTTACATTAAAAAAATTGGTCTCTAAATGTCCCTAATATCTTTTGGCTCTCTTTTTACTTCTACGGATTGTGCAAATCTTGATACAGTTTTCTTTATCGCATCACTAGACAATTTAATCTGGTATTCTTCTTCTAAAATAGCAGAGATAATTGTTTCCTTGTAAATTCCTTTTAGAGCTAATTCTCGTTGCCCCTTGTATCTTCCAAGTAGTTCTTTCTTTGATTGTTTGGAAAGTTCATAGACAAGTTTATTTCTATCAGTATCGCTCTTTTTAATCTTTGAAGGATTTACATCAAATTGTTTATAGAAAGTATTTTTCTCAACGATATGCTCTTTTAAGATGTCCCAATTCTCATCTACATATTGGATAACTTGTTCCTTTGTGGCATAGGGTTTAATTATTACAAATACACTATCAAAATAAGAAGAGAGAAGTTTTACGGTATGTTCATTAAACAAATAATCTCCACTAAAAGGACCTTTATTTTGACCTTGCATACTTATTCTGGTTGGAGAAAAGTGGTTAACACCTAAATATCTACAATGTGGACAATTGATTTTGTTCTTTATGTATTCTTTTACTCCATTGTCTCCAAGAAATAGGTACTTCTCAACATATTGCATCGCTATATGAGCATCTAACAAATCAAGTCCCATAAACTTATCAAATATCTTCTTTGCTACCTTAAAAAGATTTTTATTATTTTTACCATATTTAATAACTGGGTCGGTAGTAAAAAAGTCGTTATGACCATCAAGATGCATCTGATAGGAAATCATTATGACCAATGGTATAAAATTCTTTTTGTATTTTTTATCAAACTCTTTTCTTACATTTTCCCAGTCCTCATCTTTTACTCGTCCGTGTCTCACTTCATATTGTTCCCAAAATCCAATTGATGTTGCCACTTCTTTCTCTTTCCTTGATAATCGCTCCATTAAAAATTGAGAAAACTCTAAAGCATTCTCAAACCCATTTTCTGGTATTCCTAGTTGTTTTCTTACGCTTTTTATATCAGATATAAAACCTTCTTTCTCAATTAACCTTCTATAGAGGATATTGAACTTTTCCTCAAAATAGCTCTGTGAGTACTTTTTCATTGCTTTACTTTAGTTTACAAAGCAAATAATATCAAGTATAATCAGAGTAAATATATGAGACTAAATTCTTATCTAAAAACGAATGTATTTTTAGTTTTTCTTATAACCTTTCTACTTGTTTTGAATATGGGAGGAGCTTTTTCTGCTCATATGATGATGGAAGGCGATATGAGCCCTTGTCCGTATATGGGAATGGCTAGTCTGTGTACAATGACTCCTTTGGAACATTTGTCAGGGTGGCAGAATATGTTTTCTGTAACTTTGCAAGAGTCCGTTACTCTAATGCTTCTTTCAATCTTAATGCTGTCTTTGGTATGGTTATTTACGCACCATCTGTTTAAGTCTCCTCAATCTCTCTCAAAAGTTTTTTCACGATATAGACAGAAGGAAAAAGTACCTAACTCTTTACAGTTAGCATTTGCACAAGGTCTTATTCATTCAAAAGCTTACTAAACAGAAGATGGTTTTCGGTATGGTTTTTCCATATCCGTTCTATTATTTACTAACCATCTTGTTGTATGAATAATTCTCAAACATATAAAGTAAAAGGAATGCATTGTGCATCCTGTGCGAGTATCATAGAAAAGACCTTCAAAAAGACAGAAGGTGTTCATTCTGTTGAAGTAAACTATGCTACTGAAACTGCAAAAATTGCACTAGATGAAACAAAAACAAATCCCCATCATCTCTCTAAAAAAATAGAACCGCTTGGCTACTCGCTTGTTTTGCCTACAGCAGACGAAATGGGTATGTCTGCAAATGAACACGCAGAGCATCTTGGTCTAAATCAATCAAAAAAAGAAAAACTAGCTGAACTAGCAGAAATGAAAACGAAAGTAATCTCGTCCATTCCACTCACTATCGTTAGTGTATTTGTAATGGGTTGGGATATTTTAGCAGAGTTCAAAACTGTACCTGAAATGCCGTATGTATGGAGTGAGTTTTTCCATCATCTACTTCCGATTATAGCTACCTATATGCTATTTGTTGTTGGTTTGCCATATCTAAAAGGGTTTTATCGTTTTCTTCGGTATGGAAAAGCAAATATGGATACGCTGATTGGTATTGGTACATCGGTAGCGTTTGTCTATAGTTTTATCGTTACAGCATTTGAAGAAAGTCTTCGTCCGTTCATCAATGTAGACCACACTTACTATGATGTTGTCATTGTGGTTATTGCATTTATAACACTCGGTAAATATCTTGAAACTCGTTCAAAACTAAAAACTGGTGATGCGATAGAAAAACTTCTTAATATGCAGGCAAAAACTGCTATCGCAATTCGTGATGGAAAAGAAGTTGAAATACCAGTAGGACAAATTGTTCACGGAGATATTCTTCTTGTAAAACCAGCAGGAAAGATACCTGTAGACGGAATTATTGTTGAAGGTTCTTCGTTTATTGATGAAGCAATGATTACAGGAGAAGCGATGCCAGTAGAAAAGAAAGTTGGAGACAGTGTTGTTGGAAGTACACTTAACACATCAGGTTCTTTCACTTTCAAAGCAACAAAAGTCGGGTCTGAAACTCTCTTTGCTCAAATTGTGAAAATGGTTGGGGAAGCACAAGGAAGTAGAGCTCCGATACAGGCATTGGCAGATAAAATATCAGGTATTTTTGTTCCTATTGTTCTTGTTCTGGCTTTCGTATCTCTTGGTTTATGGCTTTTAGTTGGTACAAATTATCTTGGTTTCTCACAAGCTCTTTCGTTCGGTCTAGTTTCTTTTGTCGGTATCCTCATAATTGCTTGTCCGTGTGCATTAGGACTCGCAACACCAACAGCTATTATTGTCGGGGTTGGAAAAGGAGCAAAAGAAGGCATCCTCATAAAAGATGCGACAACTCTACAAAAACTTCACACAGTAAATACAGTTGTAGTTGATAAAACAGGAACTCTGACAAAAGGAAAACCTGAAGTAACTTCTATAAAAAACTTTTCTGATATGTCGGAAGAAAACATTATTACAATTCTTGCTGGATTAGAAAGTAAATCAGAACATCCAATTGCACACGCTATTACTTCCTATGCAAATGATAAGAGTCTATCCAAAGCCCCTGTAGAGGCATTTGAAGCGATAAAAGGCAAAGGTTTGAAGGGTGTGGTAGGAGGTAAGGAATACTTCGCTGGTAACGCAAAACTTATACAAGATTTCAAACTTTCCTTTGATACGAGTACTTTGGAAAAGGAAACAAGTGTCGGCAATACGCCAGTATTTCTAGTAAATAAAGAAAAAGTTTTAGCTCTTGTTATGGTCTCTGATGCACTAAAACCAGAAGCTAAAGAAGCAATATCTCGTCTTCATAAACTTGGTATTAAAGTAGTTATGCTTTCTGGCGATGATAAAAACACAGCACAACATATCGCTAGTCAGCTTGGAATTGATGATGTTATTGCTGAAGTGATGCCAGAAGACAAACTTAATGTAATTAAAAAACTTCAGTCTGAAGGAAGAATAGTGGCAATGGCTGGCGATGGTGTTAATGATGCTCCTGCTCTTGCTCAAGCGGATGTTGGCATTGCAATGGCAACTGGTACGGATGTGGCTATTGAGTCAGCAGGCATCACACTTCTAGGAGGTGATATTTCAAAGTTAGTCAAAGCCATAACTCTCTCAAAAATAACAATGAGAGGTATTAAACAAAATCTCTTTTGGGCATTCATCTATAACATAATCGGCATTCCACTTGCAGGAGGATTATTCTATCCATTCTTTGGATGGCTTCTTAACCCTGCCTTTGCTGGATTTGCAATGGCGTTTTCAAGTGTTTCAGTTGTCGGCAACTCATTACGGATTAAAAGTAAAAACTTATAAATCTAATATAAAAATTATGAATAATAAAATTGTGTTTGGAATTGGAGGAATTATGGTTGGTTTGGTTTTAGCGTTTGTTTTTGTTTCACCTTCTTCAGGATTTCGTAATGGTATTGGAATGATGGGCAATAATCGTATAACTACGAACAATTCTAAAATAGCGAGTGCTATTGATAGTCATTTTATTGAACAAATGATACCTCATCACGAAGGAGCAATATCTATGTCTAATCTTGCTTTGAAAAAAGCCAAGCATCAGGAAATAAAAACTCTTGCTACAGCGATTATTGCAGGACAAACAAAAGAAATTGATGATATGCGGAGTTGGTATGGAAATTGGTTTGGGAGGGATGTTTCAAAAGTAAGTACAGGTATTATGGGAGGAGGAATGATGTCAGGAAACGGAATGCATATGGGCGGACAAGAAGATATGACAGCTCTAGAAAATGCTTCTGATTTTGATAAGGTGTTTATTGAACAAATGATACCTCATCATCAGTTAGCGATTATGATGGCACAGATGCTTCGGTCTGGAACAAATCGTCCTGAAATGAAACAACTTGCAGAAAACATTATCACTTCACAATCAAAAGAAATACAAGAAATGCAGACTTGGTACAAGCAGTGGTATCAATAAAATTATAATTATCTAACTTAAATAACTATATGAAAAAATCATCATTTATACACGGAGTTTCAATTGTAACTGCTATATGGGGAGGGTTAGCTCTTATAGGTGCTTGGCTTGCAGGAGAAGGTGGAACTATATGGGGCTTTACATACCAGCATTGCATCAATGATGCAATTATTCTCACTCTAATCTCAATTTCAGCTGGGGTTTGTGCTTTATATCGCAGACAATTAGAAAAATAAGTTCAAAAATATGAAAACACATACCCTTCACATACAAGGTATGCATTGTAATGCCTGCATACTTTTGACAGAAAGCGAACTTGAAGAAGTCTCGTACATTACTAAAGCAAAATCTAGTCTAAATAATCACACTGTTGAGATTACAGGAGAGTTTAACGATAAGTCTCCTGAAACAATTGCCGATGAACTAACACAAATACTTGTAAAACACGGTTACTCTCTCTCTACGGAAAAAAGAACTCAACCTAAACGCTGGTCTGACTTCAAAATAGCAATTCCGATTGCCATTGCCTTTGCTATCTTGTTTCTGTTTCTTCAAAAAATAGGTTTAGTAAATCTTGTTGGTGGAGGTCAAGTAACTTACGGAACAGCTTTTGTGATTGGCATCATTGCTTCTCTGTCCACTTGTATGGCTGTTGTTGGTGGTCTCGTACTCTCAATGTCAGCTACCTTTGCAAAAGATGGCGATAGAATAAAACCACAGATACTCTTTCACGCTGGACGCATAGTTTCTTTCTTTATTCTTGGCGGAGTCATTGGGGCAATCGGTTCTGCATTTACATTGAATGTTGGAGCAACTTTTGTATTGAGTCTCATAATAGGCATCGTGATGCTTATTCTCGGTATAAATCTTCTTGATGTATTCCATTGGGCTAAAAAACTTCAACCATCTATGCCGAAGTTTTTATCAAAGCACGCCTTTGGTGTCTCTAAACTCAATCACACACTAACACCCCTTCTCGTTGGTATAGCTACCTTCTTTCTGCCTTGTGGCTTCACTCAATCAATGCAACTATACACACTTACTACAGGTAGTTTTCTACAGGGAGGACTAACTATGCTTTCTTTTGCTCTAGGGACTTTGCCTGTTCTTGCATTGATTAGCTTCAGTTCGTTTAGTATTCAGAACAGTTCCAAATCTGGCATCTTCTTCAAAACAGCAGGGCTTATTGTTATTATGTTTGCCTTGTTTAATCTTATTAACAGTTTAGTAGCTATCGGTATTATTCAACCATTATTTAATTATTAACCATATGAAATCAACAATTATCGCAATCGCAGTCGGTTGTCTGCTCATTGTAGGTGCTATCGTGTTATCTTCTGGTAATACGAGTAGTAATAACCCAGTGAATGCAAACAATGTGAGTGTAATAGATGGTAAACAAATTGTTACCATAAACACAAAAGGTGGTTATCAGCCCCAAAAAAGTGTAGCCAAAGCTGGTATGCCAACCATAATTCGTTTTGCAACAAGTGGCACATTTGACTGTTCATCTTCCGTTCGTATTCCAAGTCTCGGTATAAGTAAGGTCTTGCCTTCAAATGGAAATACAGATATTGATATAGGAACTCCACAAGTTGCAACACTTCAAGGATTATGTGTAATGGGTATGTATCGCTTTGAGATTGAGTTTCAAAGTTAGCTGGTCTTTGCGAAGGATGGTATATTTATAAAATTAAAGTAAGCGAGTTCAGACTGGATTTGCCTCCAATTTATGGTTCTGAACTTGTCCAACAAGCGACCCAAAAGACAATCCGCGAAAGCGGATTTTGTCGTGGTGACTAAACAAGTTCTGGGAGAACTTGTGTCCGGGAGTCGAAAGACGGAGCGGGCACCTAGTCACCAGACTAGGTCGCGAGTCGCGGACACGAGAAAAATTTGCGTCGGCAAATTTTTACTCGCGGAAGACTCTCAGTTGCCACCCAGCAATAAAATTAATAAAAAAGAATTCTTAGGTTTTTCCTGGTATACTTATATCTATGGAAAAAGCACCAAATAATGAAAGTAGAGAAATAGATATACAAGAAGTTTTAGAAAGACTTCGAGCGACAGGACCAGAAGATCCAGAAACGATGGAGCTTGTATTAAAATGGACTCAATATCAAGAAGAGTTAGTTAGAAGGGTAAACACAAGTAAGGCGACCATGATGTTCAATATTCTTCGATCAGATGTTTACCTTGCAGCAGGAGACAGAGAGGGAGCGCTTGAGTGTTTAGAAGAAGCACGTTTGCAAGCACATCAAGAAAATGAAGAGACTTTGTATATAATGATTATGAAAAAGATGGATGAGATAGAAGGTTAAAGATATAGCTCCTAAAGTAAAATACTAGAGTAGTAATGATTGGGTGTTATACTTTAGTAATGAAGAATCAGATTTATAAAACATTACCGCGAGCTGAATGGGATAGAGTTTCCAT
>JBEBJP010000030.1:0-9984 GCA_040079825.1 Parcubacteria group bacterium | reverse complement strand
GATGTTTTTCCTTTATCCATCCTGTCTGCTATTGCCATACCAACTGCTTGAGAAAGTCCTGCACCAAGTGGACCAGAACTAGTCTCTAACATTGGTAAAAATTCTCTATGAGGATGTCCTTGTAGCCGTGATTTAAATTTCCTCAAAGTTAAAAGCTCTTTGACTGGAAAATATCCTGAGTGTGCCATGGCTGCATACAATACCGGGTTAATATGACCGTTAGACAAAACAAGTCTGTCTCTGTCTTCCCAGTCTGGTTTCTTTGGATTGTGTCTCAGAATATAAAAATACAATGCTGAAAAAATATCTGCCATACCCAAAGGTCCAGCAGAGTGACCTGATCCAGCAGAAACAAGCATTTCTATAATAGAAATACGAATATCTTTTGCTTTTTCTTCAAGTAGTTTTATTTGTTCGTCCGTTAAGTTGTTTGTCATCTTAAATTATTAAAAAACTTCTTTCTCCTAATATCTCTCAAGGAGACACGGATAAATTTTTGCTAAAATTTTCCTTGAGCTCCCTCCGTCGAGCGTCGCTAGTCTCCTTTCGAGATATTAGTCAACGAAGTTTTAACCCTCCAACTCCATATAAACCTCTTCTGGACTATCACTATCCAATATAGCTCCACCAGAAATAAGTTTTGTTGCTCCAGCTTCTATCAGTCTGTCTTTAGTTTCAAGATTAACTCCAATATCAATACCAATTATACGCTCTGGAAAAAGCTCATGCAATGTTTTTATTAGTTCTACTGCTTTAGAATCGAGTCTCACTCCGTGTTTACCCAACATATCACTCCCCATAACTTGAATAAAATCAACTTGTGACGCAAACGGTTTCAAAAGTTCAGGATCAGTTGATGGTTTTATCGAAACTCCAACAGAAACTCCACCCTCCCTACATATATCAATAAATTTTTGAAAGTTATCTGTTGCTTCTATGTGACCAACCATAGCTCCAGCTCCTGTGTGGATCCAGTCTATAACAACTTCTTCTGGAGATTTCACCATCAGGTGAACTTCGAACTCTACATCCTCCCATTTCGGCCAGCCTTCTTCTTCTGTTTTTAATTTTTCATAATACTCTAAGTCTCTGCCGTTATATGGCCATGTTTTTGTCGGAATAAAAACACCATCAGAAATATCTATTTGTACAAGTTTTGCAAAAGAAGAAACTTTTTTTATTTCTTCCTCTATCTGAGCTTTAGTATGTGGGATTATTGCGGGTACTACTTGTGTCATATATTTTTTAAATTAAAATCTCGTCGACTCAATGTTTTTTCTTGTATCTACGGAGTCCGCGAAGAGACGAGTAGAAAGAAAATTTTCAGCAGAAAATTATTCTGTTACAAGAAAAAATAATGAGGAGAAAGGGATTTTTATTTTCATAAGTTAACTATATTGTTCTATTTTTTTAATCCTTCTTTCATGCCTTTCCTCACCCGAAAATTTTGTATTTAGCCAGAGATCAACGGCTTGTCGCGCCTCACCAGTGGTAACAAAGTGAGAACCGATAGATAAAACATTTGCATCATTGTGCTCACGAGACAAAGTTAGAATATGTTTTGAGCCACCATAGAACACCGCACATCTAACATTTGCAAAACGATTTGCAACTATCGCCTCACCCTGACCTGAAAACCCCAAAACTATCCCCATGGATCCATGATTTGCGGACACATGCTTTGCTACCTCTGAAATATAGTCTGGGTAGTCATCATCATGATTATACTCTCTTGGACCACAATCCAGTATTTCATAGCCCATAAAAGTTTTAAGATGGGCTATCAAATCCCTCTTCATCTCATAACCTGCATGATCTGATCCAATATATATTTTCATTTACTAAATTGTCTTACCTGTCTTGATCACATGGTCAACAAGCATATTTGTGTAACCCGCCTCGTTGTCATACCAAGCCATTACTTTTATCAAATTTCCACCAACAACACGTGTCATTTTGAGATCTGCGATAGAACCGAAGTGAGATCCAAGAATATCTGAAGAAACTAACTCTTCATCTGTCGCTGAGAAAATATTTTTCCATCTGTCTGTTTTTGCAGCTTCTCTCAACACATCATTTACCTCTTCTGCTGTTGTTTCCTTTTGTGAAATAAAAGTCACGTCAACAATAGAACCAGCTGGAACAGGAACGCGGATAGAAATACCATCAAACTTACCTTCTAGTTTTGTAAACGCTTTTGTGACAGCGATAGCAGCACCAGTTGAACTAGGTACTATGTTTTGCGCGGCAGCTCTACCTTCTCTCAAATCTTTCTTTGATGGTCCGTCAACAAGCGCTTGTGACGCAGTGTATCCGTGCACAGTGTTCAAAATAGCTTTCTCAATTCCAAACTTCTCATCTAATATAGCGATAAGTGGTGAAGCTGCGTTTGTAGTACAACTTGCGTTTGAAGTTACATCGCAAGTGCCGAACTTTTCCTCGTTCACACCCATAAGTATTGTTTCTCCTCCGCTTCCACCTTTTGCTGGCGCAGAGATAACTACTTTCTTTGCACCTGCTTCTATATGAACTTTTGCTTTATCAAAATCTGTAAAAAGTCCTGTAGACTCTACAACCACATCCACATTCAAATCTTTCCAAGGAAGTTTAGTTGGTTCTTTTTCAGAAACAAACTTTACTTCACGACCATCGATAACTAGATTTCCATTTTCAACTTTTACATCATGCTTCCAGTTCTTATAAACAGTATCGTATTTCAAAAGATAGGCCATGTTTTCTACATTACCCAAATCGTTTACAGCAACAACTTCCAAATCTTCTCTGTCCCAACTCTCTTTCAGAAACGCTCTTCCTATTCTTCCGAAACCGTTTATAGCAACTTTAATTTTAGCCATGAGTAAAAATCAATTAATTCTAATAGTTAAATTATAACAATATTTTGAGACAAGATGAAGCCCAAGTTACTCCGCTACCACAGTCTCCTTTTTTGATGCAGAGGCATGACTATCAACTTCGTAACTTGTGTTCTGTGACTCAAAGAAGTTCACTAGCTCAAACACGTCTGTTGCAGTACTCATCCACTTTGCTGGGTTTGTTACGTTGTAGTATTTTGGCATTCCAAGCTCCTGTAGACGTCTGTCGGCTACATACTGTACATATTGGTTAACATAGTCTGCATTCAATCCAAGAATTCCGTTCGGGAACAAGTCTTTGTTGTAGTTCACTTCTAGATCAACCCCTTCGATAACGATGTTTCTTATTTCTGCAGCGAACTCTTCTGTTAGAAGCTCAACATTTTCTTCTAGGATGTTGTGAATAAGGTTGATACCGAACTTTAGGTGAAGACTCTCGTCTCGCAAAACCCAGTTGATCATGGAACCAAAGTTTCTTAGCTGGTTTCTCTGACGGAAAGAAAGAGCCACCATGAAACCAGAGTAGAACCACACGCCTTCCATAACTATGTTTGTTGCAACAAGGTTGCGAATAAAATCTTTCTTACCTTCAACAGTAGAGATATCCAACTTCTCATCTGTCATTCTCTTCATGTATTTGTTTATGTATGCCTCCTTGGCCACCATAGAAGGAACCTCAAGGTGTGTGTTGAAAATAGTTTCTTTATCGAAAGGAAATGTTTCCAAAACATACTCGAAAGCAACACAGTGGTTCGCCTCTTCCCACATTTGTTTTGCTAAATACAAATGACACTCTGGACTCTTTAGAAATGGATATATTCCCAAAGCAATAGAACGGTTAACTATGAGCTCTGCAGGGTTAAAGAAAGCCATCAAGAACTTTACGGCATGTCTCTCGTCGTCAGTCATTTTTGCAAAGTCTTCCAAATCTTCTTTCAAAGCAATCTCGTGAGGGAACCATGTGTTTCTAACTGCTTGGTTATATAGATCATACGCCCACTTGTAGTTAAGTGGATGCAAATTCATATCGGTTGGTGAGGGTTTTCCTATAAGTGACATGGTTTTTTAAAATTTAAATTAATAATTACTGACATGAAATACAAACATTGTTCTCATCATCCGCAGGATCCTCTGGACCAACAGTAACTTTGTTGATGTTCAGATCTTGAATCGGTCTATACTCGTTTTTTGGTGCCTGTGTCGGTGTACTTGTTGAAACTGGTGTTGCTACTTGTTTGACTACAACTTCTTCTTTAACAACAACTTTTTCTGAAGTTACTGAGGCAAATCCTGGACCAGGTCTTGAAACGGATGAAGTAATAATCTCCTCTTCTATTTTTATACTTTCAACAACTTCTCTGTTCATAACAGGTGTTGATTCTGGGACCGAAACTGGAGAAGGCACTGACTCCATATCTAGTGACTTCTGAAGTGGAGCGGAGAAAGCTGGAGAAGATGCAAAGTTTATAGCACCGAAACCAACCTTACCTATCTTCTGTGCTTTATTTACGTTAGTTGTACTTTGCTCTGCTGTGTGACGTGGCTTCATGTGTAGATAATATGTAGACTTCAAACCTTTCTCCCATGCTGTACTGTATATCTTCATAGTTTCATCGATATCTCTAGTTTCTAGATACATGTTTCTAGACAAAGCCTGATCTGTCCATTTTTGTGCACGTGCTGCAACTTCTATCACAGCATAAGGTGAAGTACTAAATGAAGTTTTGTAAACGTCTTTAATATGTTGTGGGATGGATGCGATTTCACTGATATCACCTTGATTCTCGATTATCGCTTCCTTAACCTCATCCCATATTCCCATATTCTTTAGATCTTTCACTAGGTTATGGTTTATATCAAGATATTTTCCAGATATTTTATTTCGAGAGAACACTTGAGCAAATCGCGCGTCTATTCCTGGTGTAGTACCTGCTAGTAGTCCAATGTTAGCGTTAGGAGCAACGGCCATAAGTGTTGCGTTTCTCATACCCTTGGAAACTTTTGCTCGCAAAATATCCCAGTTAAGACCCTTGTGGCGACTAGTTTTAGAAACTGTTAATTCCTTTCCTCTACCTTCCTCCAAAGTCCTTAGTGTATCAATAGGTACTTTTCCTTTTGACCACTCTGAACCCATATAGTTTGGATAACTTCCTCTTTCTTGAGCCAAGTTTGCACTTTCATCAATAGCCATATAAGAAACAAACTCAAAAATTCTATCAGCAAAATCCCAAGCATGAGGGGAGTCGTATGACATACCTAGTTGTTCTATCGTGTCTGAAAATCCCATAACTCCCAAACCAACAGCTCGGTTTTCCCTATCGGACTTTACAGCTTCTGGAATAGGAAGAACATTTATATCAATCAAGTTATCTAGTTGTCTCACTGCAAGCCTAACTGACTCCTCCAAACGACCCCAATTTATCTCTTTGTTTTTTATATGAGCAGACAAGTTAAGTGACGCCAAGTTACATACTGCGATATTTTCTCTGTCTTGTGGCAAACAAATCTCTGTACACAAGTTACTCATATGTATGGTGCCAGTGTTGTTGTTCAAAGCACGAAGATTTATCGTGTCTTTCCAAACTAGCCATGGGTGACTTGTTGTCTGAAGTGCTACAAGAATCTGACGGTATTGTTCGGTTGCTGGAACTTTTTTAAATGTTCGAAGTTTTCCGGCGTTCGCCATCTCTATGTACTCTGCATATCTATTTGAAAACTTCTCTCCGTACAAATCACTCAAATCTGTTGTTTCAGCTGGGTCAAACATATACCAGTCTTCTCCCAAAGAAACTCTCTTCATAAATTCATCGGACAAATACGCTGCAGTGTTAGCAGTTCGCATTCTCATGTAGTCATCTCCAGCATTGTGTTTCCAATCAATAAACTCAGCAAAATCGATATGCCAGTTCTCCATATAGAAACACAAAGCGCCTTTTTTCTTTCCACCACGTTGTATAGCGCGAATAGCAGTGTCGATTATTTTTGCAAATGGTGTAGGACCAGTTGAAGTACCTCCGTACTTTCTCAAAGGTGAACCAGACGAACGAAGTTTTGTAACAGAAGCACCTATACCACCAGAACCTTTTGAAAGTAGCATTACATCAGAGACGGACTTTGCAATGTTCTGCATATCGTCTTGGATTTCCAAAAGATAACAGTTTGAAAGTGCTGGATGGTTTGTTCCAGCTGCAAGGTTAGTAGAACCGCCCGCTATGTACTCCAACTTGGACATTTTATTATAGAAATTCCTTGCGACTTCTTTAGGATTCTTTTCGTTGTAGGAAAGTCCCATAGCAATACGCATGAAGAAATACTGTGGAGTTTCGATAGGTTTCTGGTCTATGTCCTTTATAAAATATCTGTTTATAAGTCCATCTAGTCCAGCGTACTGAAACAACTCATCTCTTTCAGTATTTAAATAACCTGCCATTTCGTTCAAATCAAAATTGTTCTTCATGCTTACATGAAGCTTTCCAGAAGCCACACCATCTTCTATATACTTAATAAAACCTTTCTTGTGCTTCTCTATAAAAGTGCTTTTGTCATCGGACACTTCAAAATCTTTGATCACCTGACGATAAACTGTTTTAAGCAATAGTCTTTTTGCGACTATGTCATACTCAATGTCTTCTTTTATGTTCTGGACTGCCGCGTTGATAGTCGCCTGATCCATCTCGTCAGTAGTGATGCCGTCATACAGTGTAAGTCTAGTTTCACTAGCTATCTGAGTAACTTTAGACACAGGGTCAAACAACCCATGACATGCCCTTTCTATGGACTTATTTATCTTATCTGCGTTAAAGGGCTCCCTTGTACCATCGTGTCTTGTTACTGTGATACTCATATAGTGAAATAAAATTAAATTATAAAAAACACACTAAATTTTATATATTTTTATCAATTTACGTGTATTTTTTGATAAATTTTGATAAAAAAACAGAGAAACCGGCAATATTTCTCAATTTGTTTGTACATTTTACTCTAAATCTAACTGACCGGAAAAGTGGATAAGTCTATTTATGTGAACCAAAGAATGAAAAACTTGTAGTGTAAAGTAGTGTTCAAATACAGCTTAGTATATATACCTTTTTAGAAGAATTTTTTAACAAATCTGACTGGGTCTCCTATTTGCAAACCCAATTTGTCAGACTCACCAGAAGATATCTCCAAAACATACATAGCAGGTAGAGAAGGATAAAAAACCTTTGGATAAGTTTCTGGTTTTACCTCCTTTTCTATATGCACAATTCTAAAATCTTTATCTATCCATATAATATCTATCGGAAAAAGCATTTCTTTCATCCAAAACCCGTACACGTCTGAATCTTTGAATGCAAAAAACATTCCTTCGTTAAAAGCAAGTGGTGCATGTCCGGAAAGTCCCTTTTCGGTTAAGTTTTTTGTATCAGCTATCTCCACGCTAAAAGTCCTCCCGCCCAAAACAAGTCTGGATGAATAAGTTTGAGTAGATAAAGTAAAAATTATGACAATAAATACCACAATAAAACACGCGACAAAAGTTATGAGACGATTTTTTGACATAAATATATTGTAGCATAACTGTTTTTTGATAAACAAAAAACACCTTACAGGCGCTGTACACCTTTCACATTCTGAATACAGAATGTTCAAGGTCTTGCGAAGTGATACTATCACTTCTCACCTTTCGGCGGTTTTTTGTTTTAAGAGTTAAACTCGTATTACCAAGTTCTTCCACCTCGATCGTTTCCACGATCAAAGCCTCCTGTTCGTGGAGCTCTAGGTTCCATAGGTCGAGCTTCATTTACTGTAAGCTTTCGTCCATCTAGTTCCTGACCATTCCACTTTGCTATTGCCTTGTCAGCATCAGCATCATTTGCCATTTCAACGAAACCGAATCCTTTTGATCGGCCTGTCATTTTGTCCATGATAATAGTAGCAGATGTAACTTCTCCAACTTGTGCGAACGCATCTTTCAATCCGTCGTTACTTGTTGAGTAAGAAATACCACCAACATACAACTTCTTTGCCATTTTGTTTTTACTCTAGTCTTTATTTTAAACTGTAAGGCGACTAGCTCTCTTCTTTTTCCCTTTCCAAAATGAAAATATGAAAACCTACGAGAAACTTACATTGGTATAATTATATCACCCTTTATACTAAAAAGTCAAGTGATTTTATACACACTACTTTACAATGACATTTGTCATCTTTACCAAGGAAATAGGCTTGTCCCCAGGGCCAGTTTGAACGTTTGCTATTTTGTCTACAACATCTAAACCAGAAACAACTTTACCAAAAATAGTATAAGCATTTGGTAGTGAATTATCAGCATGCATTATAAAAAACTGACTTCCGTTTGTATTTGGTCCCGCATTTGCCATCGCTACAACACCTCTCTGATATCCAGCTTTGTAAGAAGCTGTATTTGGGTTCAATTCATCTTCAAACTGGTATCCTGGACCGCCTGTTCCATTTCCATTTGGGTCACCTCCTTGAATCATAAAACCTTTTATAACTCTGTGGAATGTAAGACCATTGTAATAACCTTTGTTTGCTAGAGTTACAAAGTTATTTACTGTATTTGGCGCATCTTCGTTGTAAGTTTCAAATGTAATCGGTCCGTAATTTGTTTCTATTGTTATCATATATGATTTTTTGTTTTCGTTAGTATTTGTAATGCTTTGCTCTGTAACATTTTTATTCGTATCTGTTTGACTTGTTGTGGTTGAGTACATGTCTGTAGTGATTTTCGCATCAGAAGACGAAACTTCTTTTGTCTTACCATAAGTAAAAACAATGTATGCCCCCACCAAGACCACACCAACAACACACACACTTAATATAATATTTTTCATAAAAAACATTATCTACTAAAAATAAAAAAGTGTCTATTTTATATCACAAATAGTTCTAAGCTCCGCAAGATCACTTTGGGTCAACTTTTCATTGATACCGTTGTTTAGTCTGTACATTATAGCTTTTGGGTCATCTATATGATCCAAACCAAGTGCGTGACCAAACTCGTGTGCCAGAACTCGAATAAGTTTAGTTTTGTTATCAAACTGATATATCTCTATTTCCCTGCCGTCTGGACCACTTCTATAAACACCTTCATCAAATTCCCTTCCCAAATTTCCACCGACAGAATTGAACCTGTCGACATCTATATTCAGTTTTTTTGCTAACTCGTTTAAGGTCTCAACCAAAGCATTTATTTCTTTTACTTTTGAATTAAGGCTCGCTTGCAACTGGTTAATACCGATAAGCATCTGACTCAATGTTTCTTTTTCAGTATTTAATCTATCGTAAGTTTCTTTGTTGGCCCCGCCTTTTCTGTTTATTTGCCTAACTTCTAGTTCATATTTTGCCTTGCGATCATTGAACTCAGCAAGTTGGGTTTCGAACAGCGCTTGCTGTTGTTTATACTCAATGTTTAAAGAATTATACTTTGCTCTTACGGTGTCGTATGAACCTCTGGTATTTTGAACCACCACACCCATACTTTTCAAAACTTGTGTTGTTTCTTGTCTTTCGTCGTAGATAAGGTTTATCTTTAGATTTCCGTTAGGGTCGTATTGAAATAAATTTTTAGAAACTGGTGCTTCCCAAATAACTTCAGCGTCAGAAAGAGACTTCAAAAAACTTTCTCTAGAAATTCCAAACTTGTCGTCAAAAGTTCCGATGCTGTATTTTATTGGTTGCCTACATGGAAAATAGTGAATGAAAGCTTGAGTCCAGATATTTTCTAACTCCTGCCTATAGAAAATTCCAGTAGACACAACCACAACTATAAAAATAAGGTTGTAGATTTTATTTTGCATTTATCTTTTAAATTATACAAAAAATATAACCTATCTACAATTTTGTTTCATTAAAATTCCTTCTGCGGAGACGGAGAGATTTGGTCAGGAATAATTTTTTCGTCGTCACTCAAAATTTTCCCTACCCGGACTCGCGACCAGTTCTGGTGAACCGGTGCCCGCTCCGTCTTTCGAATCTGCACGTAAAGCTTCGCTTTACTTCTTCCTGCGGTATCTACTGGACAAAGTTCGAATGTATTTCGAGCAAAATCCAGATGACGACTACTAATATTCACACTCGGAGCGTGTGGTGGTATGAAGTTAATCGT
>JBEBJP010000029.1:0-10338 GCA_040079825.1 Parcubacteria group bacterium | reverse complement strand
CCAAAGAAGAGGAGGATAAACTTACCGAGAAGGGTGTAAAAAAAGTAGAGGAGACTGGTAGTTTTTTGGCTGATAAAAAGATAGATATTATATTTGTGTCTCCATTTAATAGAACAGAAGAGACTGCAGAGATGGTGGCTGAAAAAGCAGGTATTCCTTTTGATGAGGTTGTTGTTGATGAGAGATTGTCCGAGTGGGGAGTTGGTATGGAGTTTAATGGTAAACCAATAGAAGAATATTTTGACGTTAGAAATAAAAGTTCTGATAGATATGGTTTCAAAATAGATGGGGGAGAATCCTACAAAGACGTTTTGAAGAGAGCGGGAGAATTTCTATATGATATTGAGAAAAAATACTCAAATAAAAATATATTGATAATAAGTCACGGAGCAACCACTAGAGCTTTGGAACTTATTTCAAACGGATTTTCTTTTGGTTCATTGTATGAAGATACTAGAGATTTTAAAAATTACGATAATGCAGAGGTTAGAGAAATAAATTTTGCACCACTCCCTCATAATGAAAATTACGAGCTGGATTTACACAGACCTTTTATAGACAACGTGGAGCTCATCGATGAAAACGGACAATCTCTTACTCGTGTAAAAGAAGTTATGGATGTTTGGTTCGACTCTGGAGCTATGCCTTTTGCTCAGGACAACTATCCTTTTTCAACTAAAGAAATAGCTTTTCCTGCAGATTATATTTCTGAGGCGATAGATCAGACAAGAGGATGGTTCTACACACTACACGCAATTGGTGTTTTGATGGACCGAGGAAATGCTTTCAAAAATGTTATCTGTCTTGGTCACATATTGGATGCTCAAGGAAAGAAAATGTCCAAGTCTATTGGAAACGTTGTTGATCCTTGGGAGATGATGGACAAATACGGAGTAGACAGTTTGAGACTATGGATGTATTCAGTTAACCAGCCTGGGGATTCAAAAAACTTTGATGAAAAAACTGTTGATGAAATAGTTAAAAAAGTTTTCAATCCTCTAGAAAATATCGTTGCTTTGTATGAATTGTATAAAGATGATTCAGTTCGTGCGGGAAGGGGAAGTGATAATGTTTTGGATAGATGGATTATTTCTAAACTAGATGAACTTGTTTTATCCGGAACAGAGCGTATGGATAGTTTCAAAGTCTTCGAAGCAGTTAGATCTATAAGAGATTTTGTTTCAGATTTTTCAACTTGGTATGTTAGAAGATCACGTGAGAGGTTAAAATCTGATAACAAAGAAGAAAAAGAAAAAGCTTTAGCTACTACAAAATACATCTTGATTAACTTGGTGAAATACATGGCTCCTTTCGCACCATTTTTCTCTGATAGGATTTACCAGAGAGTAAAAGAAGAAAGTGATAAAGAGAGTGTGCACTTGGCTGACTGGCCAGAAACTGGATCAGTAGATCCAGAGCTTTTGGAAAATATGGCAAAGGTTAGAGAGGTTGTTACCAAAGCTCTAGAGCTTCGTCAAAAAGCAGGAATAAAGGTTAGACAACCACTTTCCAAACTAACTGTTTCAGAAAATTTCACAAAAGATTTTCTGGACATAATCTCAGATGAGGTAAACGTTAAAGAGGTTGCTCTCGGCACTTCGCTTTTTCTAGACACAAGCCTTACAGAAGAATTAAAAAACGAGGGAATGGCTCGAGATATTATTCGAAGTATACAAGATGCTAGAAAGTCAGAAAACTTGAATCCAGGTGAAAATATAAAACTAGTTGTGTTTGCAGACCCACAAATAAAGAAAATATTTGAGGACTTCTCTTCGATGATAAAAACTCCCACACAAGTTGTGGAAATTTCTTATAGCACCGACAAACAAAAATATAATGTAGATATCTTAGATTATCCGACATCTATATCTATTATTAAATAATGGGTTATCACATATACACTACTGAAGGCATAATTCTGAAAAGAACTACTTTTGGGGAAGCAAATATTTTAGTTCATGTCTTAACAGAGGACTTGGGTCTAATCATTGCTTCGGCCAGATCTGCTAGGCTTGGAGTTTCAAAACTTCGTCCAGCTTTACAGGAGTATACTCATGTTTCTATTTCTTGTATAAAAGCAAAAAATGGTTGGAAAATAACTAACGTTGCTGACAAGGGAAGTTTTTTCTTTGGTTATCCAGAGTATTCACATAGGTTTCTTTCCCAGATATCGGTGGTCCTGATGAAGATGATAACAGGTGAGTCGCCTCATAAAGAAATATTTGGAACAGTTAAGAGTGGTTTTCAAAAACTAAAGGTGTTTAATGAAGAACAACTTTCAGATTTGGAGGTTCTGATGGTTATTCGCATTTTGTATGAACTTGGATATGTTGTCAAAAATGATTTTACAGAAAAGTATTTGGTAGATCTGACAGATTGGAG
This sequence comes from Parcubacteria group bacterium, assembly GCA_040079825.1. Taxonomy (GTDB): domain Bacteria; phylum Patescibacteriota; class Minisyncoccia; order Phycocordibacterales; family DATDWN01; genus C7867-006. The sequence goes on along the minus strand of JBEBJP010000029.1, from coordinate 7,956 downwards.
CGTAGTACTAATCAACCACACTCAAAGTGATCGCTTATCTCTAGTTCCTGTGATAAACAAAGCCCTGAAAGAAAGCCAACTTTAAACAATATCTTTTCACTATATATAGTCTATGTTATAATTTTCTGATGGACTTTGATAAAAGTAAAATAGAACGCCTAAAAAGAGGGTTATATTCTAGGAATGAGCAGACAGGAAAGGAAGCTGAATATAAACCAATACCCAAGCAAGATATTGATGTTCCAACTAGTTGGGGTCAACCTAAATCATTTGATTTTTCTCCAGAAGTCATGAAACAGAAAAATAATTCATTCTTCAACAAGTTTTTTATGTATTCACTTGGGTTTTTTCTTATCTCTTTGAGCGTAGCGCTTTTTATATTTTTTGGTGGAATAAATATGATTTCCTCCAACAATCTAGATGTAAAAATAACTGCACCCACCTCTATATCTTCTGGTGAGGAGTTAAATATCGGCCTGTCTATTCTAAACCAAAATAGAACTGATATAGAAGAAGTTTTCTTGTTTATAAACTACCCATCCGGGGCTCAGGCTATTGGTGATGGTGGCAAGGCTTTAACACATGAAAAAATAAGTCTCGGAAAAATAAATAAAGGGTCAGTTGCAGAGCATTCTATAAGAGCATTACTCTTTGGTGAAAAAGATGCAGTTAAAACGTTCACCTTTAGATTGGAGTATAAAGTAAATGGATCAAATGCTATCTTTTCAAAAGAAAAAACATACGATGTTTCCATAGGGTCATCACCGATTCTCTTGAATGTGGATTTTCCAAAGGAAATAAATTCTGGTCAGGAGGTAAAGCTTTCAATCGATCTAACCTCGAATTCTGCGGTTACAGTAAAAGATTCTTTAGTGAAAATAGAGTACCCATACGGGTTCACATATAAATCCTCAAGTATAAAGCCATTGAGAGATGACTCTGTTTGGGTAATGGGTGATTTAAAAAACGGAGAAAAAAAAGTTCTGACTGTATCGGGAGTCTTGGTGGGCCAAAACATGGAAGACAGATCATTTAGGATTTTTGTTGGAACTAAAAGTCCAGACATATCAAAGGATTTTGAAACACCTTTGGCCGAGTCTGATGCAACAATAGGTATAAGAAAATCATTTTTTAATCTAGAAGTTACTCCATCTTCTGGACCAGTGGCAGAAGTGGATCAAAACGTTCAGTTCAATATAAATTGGCAAAATACTTTGCCAGATAAAATATTGAACACAACAGTGGAGGCAACTTTGTCTGGAAATATTTTTGATAGGAATAGTGTTACAGCTAATAACAGCGGGTTCTTCAGATCTACGGACAATACTGTTTTTTGGGATAAAAATACAACTAGGGAATTGGCAGAGATGATTCCTGGTGAAAGTGGTAGGTATAACATATCTGTAGCTTCTATCTCTGATTTAGCGCGCATTAGATCTATCAAGAATCCTCATATTGATTTACATGTTGTAATGAAGGGGGATCGTTCGGGTTCTGATTCTGGGGAAGTTTCCTCGTCTATGGATGTTGTTGTAAAAATAGTTTCTCAGTTGAGCTTAACAGCAAAGTCATATAGAAATATGGGTGGTATAAACAACACTGGACCTATTCCACCGAAAGCAGACGTTGAATCTACTTATTCGATAAATTGGGTTTTGACCAACACAACAAATGATCTAAAGGGAGCTGTAGTTTCTGGCACTCTTCCAGTTGGGGTTGTTTGGAAAGACGAAGTTTCTCCTTCTCAAGAAAATGTGAGTTATGATCCAGACACTAGAGTTGTTACATGGAATGTTGGAAATATTTCTGCCGGTGCTGGTTTCGCTAACTCTCCAAAGTCTGTTTTCTTTAAAGTCGGTATTGTGCCAAGTGTGAATCAAGTTAGGACTAAACCTGTCTTAATATCTGATATTTCCGCTACAGCAACTGATACATATACAGCAACGGTTATAGAGAAAATGGTAACTTCCGTTACGACTGACTTTTCAGACACAAACTTTACTCTGGGTAGTGGAGATGTTGTAAGATAGTTACTATCTTTCCTATTTTTCGAAGTCAGGGTAGTATAGACAAATATGGCAGAAGAAAAGAAACAAGACATGATGGAAAAAATAGTCTCTCTTTGTAAGAGGCGAGGTTTTGTGTTTCAAGGGTCAGAAATCTATGGAGGCTTGGCTGGTACTTGGGATTATGGTCCTTATGGATCACAATTGTCTCATAATATAAAAGAACTGTGGTGGAAACATTTTGTAAGTGAACAGGAAAATATATTTGGTATATCAACTCCGACAATAATGCCAGAAGGTGTATGGAGGGCATCAGGACATCTATCTGGTTTCTCAGATCCGATGATTGAATGCAAAAAATGTCATCATCGTTTTAGATCAGATCATTTAGATAAGATAAATTTAGATACAAAAAAATGTCCTGACTGCGGAGGTGAGCTTGGTGACGAGAAAGCTTTTAATTTGATGTTTCCAGTTAGTATGGGTAGTTCAGCCGATAGTATAGCTTATTTGCGTGGCGAAATTGCTCCTGGAATGTTTTTAAATTTTAAAAATGTTATAGACACGATTCATCCGGATTTACCATTTGGTCTTGCTCAAATAGGTCGTGCATATAGAAATGAAATTGCCCCTAGAGATTTTCTTTTTAGAGTTCGGGAGTTTGATTTGATGGAATTTGAGTTTTTCTTGAAAGAAGAGGCTTGGGAAAAATATTTCGAGATGTGGAGAAGTGAGATATGGAAGTGGGTTGAAAGAGTTGGTATTAATAAAGACATGGTTCATGAGTTAGAAGTGTCTGCAGAGGATCGAGCTTTCTATTCTAAAAGAACGATTGATTTTGAATTTGATTATCCTTTTGGTAAAAAAGAGTTATACGGTTTGGCTTATAGAACTGACCATGATTTAAGAAGTCACGCTAGTGGTTCAGGTGTTGATTTGTCTTATTTTGATGAAGAATCAAAAGAAAGATTTATTCCTCATGTTGTTGAGCCATCTTTCGGTCACGGAAGAACTATGCTTGCTGTTCTTGTGTCTGCTTATCGAGAAGATGAAATGAGTGGTGATGTTAGAACATACTTGGCATTTAAACCAAGTATTGCGCCAGTAAAAATCGCTGTTTTTCCACTTCTTAAAAATAAACCAGAACTTGTAGAAAAAGCTCGAGAAATATATAAACAACTAAAGAAAGAATTTGGGGCTGTTGTGTTTGATGACAACGGAAATATTGGTAAACGCTATAGAAGACAAGACGAGATAGGAACTCCTTGGTGTGTTACAGTGGATTTTGAAACAATAGAAAAAGATGCTGGAGTAACCGTGCGTGATCGAGACACAGGAGAGCAAAAGAGACTTTCTGTTTCTGAACTAGTTTCTTACGTAAAATCTCAATTGTAATTTGAATTAATAATATGAGTTTCAAGAAAAAAACATTAAAAAATGGTTTGCGGATTGTTCTCGTTCCTGTAAAAGGCGCTCCTTCGGTTACTGTCATGTCCATGATTCAAGCTGGTTCAGAATACGAAACAAAAGATAAGAACGGAATATCCCACTTTTTAGAGCACATGTTTTTTAAGGGTACAAAAAAACGACCAAAGTCTATAGATATTTCCAAAGAGTTTGATGGTATGGGGTCAGAACATAATGCTTTTACTTCAAGTGAAGTTACAGCTTATTACGCAAAATCGGCTCCAAAAAATTTGGATAGAATTTTGGATATTATTTCCGACATGTACTTGAATCCAACTTTTCCAGAAGCAGATATGGAGAGAGAAAAAGGTGTAATCATTGAGGAAATAAATATGTATGAGGATATGCCTCAAAGTGTTGTTCAAGAAGTCTTTCAAGAACTTTTGTATGGAGACACGCCAGCAGGGTGGAGTATAGCTGGACCTAGAGAAAATATAAAAAATATGAAAATCGAGGATTTTTTGAACTATAGAAAATCTCATTATGTATCAGGTAAAACTACTATAGTTGTTGCGGGTGACATAGATACAGCAAAGACTTTCAAAAAAATAGAGAATGCTTTTCGAGATATAAATTCAGGTAAAATAATCAAAAAGAAAAAAGTTGTTGAGAAGCAGGATGCTCCACAAATAAAAATAAAATACAAAGAAACGGATCAGTCACACATGGTTATCGGGTTCAGGTCTTTTGGGAGTCATGATAAAAGAAGTCAGACCTTGAGAGTTCTTTCGACTGTTTTAGGAAGCGGAATGAGTTCTCGTCTATTTCAAAAAATGAGAGAAGAGTTAGGTATTTGTTACTACATAGGTTCGAGTACAAATGCTTTAACTGATCATGGAAACTTTATTATTTCAGCTGGCGTTGATAAAAGCAGATTAGAATTGGCTGTAAAAGGTGTATTGGAAGAAATACGTAGACTAATGCATGAAAAAGTTGGGGAAGAGGAGTTGAGAAAAGCCAAGGACTATCTTATTGGTAGAATGTATCTTGGTTTAGAATCATCGGATTCACTTGCGGGTTTCTACGGATTTCAGGAAGTCCTTGAGGAAAAAATAAAGTCACCCAAAGAGATTGAAAAAGAAGTGGAAAATGTAACACCGCAGGATATTCAAAAATTGGCTAAACAAATTTTCGTTAACAAGGGTCTGAATATGGCAATAGTAGGTAATATAAAGGATTCCACAACCCTAGATGGTATTTTTCATGTATAGTTTTTTGTGGTAGTATTTTGAAATGGAACACAGAGAACAAATAAGTATAAGCGCAGGCACAATAGCAAAGGCTATAGTTATCGGACTTTTATTTTTCATGCTTTTTATATTGAAGGATTTGGTCCTAGTTGTTTTGATGTCGATTGTTATCGCTTCCGCAGTTGAACCTGGAGCACAGTGGTTCATAAAACGAGGAGTTCCGAGACTATTTTCTATTATACTTATATATCTCATGGTGGCTGCATGTATAGTTGTTGCAGTATTTTTTCTACTTTTACCACTTCTTTCTGACTCGACAGAGTTTTTGAGAAATTCCACCACATACTTTAATGTGAATGTAATATCTAACTCTATTGCCAATAATGAATTTCTTTCCTCTCAGCCGTTTGTTAGTGGACTAACAAATACTTTCAATCTGGATCAAGTAATTGCACAGATAAATTCCATCACTGGCAGTATAACTTCAAACGCTTTTGGAACAGTCACAGGAATATTCGGTGGAATCTTGTCCTTCTTTTTGATTGTTGTTCTCTCTTTCTACCTTGCTGTAGAAGAAGATGGAGTTGGAAAGTTTCTCAAGGCTATTACTACTATTCGCCACGAAAAATACGTAGTTTCATTGTGGATGCGCTCACAGAAAAAAATAGGTCTTTGGATGCAGGGTCAACTTGTGCTAGCTATTATTATTGGTATGTTGGTTTATTTGGGACTTCTTATTATAAATGTGCCAAATGCTCTGCTTTTAGCAACTCTTGCTGCTGCCTTTGAAATAATCCCGCTTTTTGGACCTATCCTGGCTTCAATCCCAGCTATTATGATCTCTTTTGTTTCTGGAGGCTTGCCTTTAGCTCTTATTGTTATTGGACTTTATGTTATTGTTCATCAATTTGAGAATCAACTAATATATCCTCTTGTTGTTAAAAAAGTTGTAGGCGTTTCTCCGGTAGTTTCCATCATCGCTTTGGCTATGGGTTGGCAGTTAGCTGGTTTTATTGGCATAATCTTATCTGTTCCGATAGCAGCTGTTTTGATGGAGTTCTTCAACGACCTTGAACGAGACAAAATAGAGAAGATAGAAAAGATGCTGAATGCAGAAAAATAGATTAACCTCCAAACGGGATGAAAAATTTTTATATTACTACCACGCTTCCTTATGTTAATTCTGACCCTCACATAGGTTTTGCTATGGAATTGGTTAGAGCGGACGTCATAGCTCGATGGAAAAAAAATCAGGGTTTTGATGTATTTTTTAATACTGGGACAGACGAACATGGTCAAAAACTTTTTGTAGGGGCACAAGAAGCCGGTATTACTCCAAAAGAGTATGTAGATGGTTATGCAAAAAAGTTCGAAGAACTTCCAAGAGCGCTAGGAGTTTCAGAAGACATTCATTTTGTAAGAACTACAGATGAACACCACATAAAATCGGCACAGGAGTTTTGGACGATATGTTTGAACAATGGTTTCATTTATAAAAAGAATTATAAGACAAAATATTGTGTTGGTTGTGAGTTAGAGAAAACAGATTCTGAGCTTGTAGATGGAAAATGTGTCTTGCATCCAAACCGTGAAATAGAAACAATCGACGAAGAAAATTACTTTTTTAAATTCTCAGCTTTTCAGGATAAGCTACTAAATTTTTATAATGAGAATCCAAAATTTGTGGTGCCAGATTTTAGATACAATGAAATAAAGTCTTTTGTTAAAAATGGATTGGAAGATTTTTCTATTTCCAGGCTAAAAGAAAAAATGTCTTGGGGTGTTCCAGTTCCTAACGACCCAGATCATGTTATGTATGTTTGGTTTGATGCTTTGGTTAACTATATTTCTACTTTAGGATGGCCAGAAAAATCAGAAAATTTTGAAAAGTATTGGGTAAATGGAACTACAGTTCAGTATTGTGGTAAAGATAACTTACGACAGCAGTCAGCTATGTGGCAGGCAATGCTTATGGCGGGAGGACTACCAAACACTAAGCAGATAGTATTAAATGGATTCATAACAGGAGATGGTGGGGTAAAAATGAGTAAGTCTCTTGGGAATACAGTAAATCCATATGATTTAGTAAACGAGTATGGTACTGATGCTGTAAGATCTTTTCTTTTGTTGGAGCTTTCTAGTTTCGAAGATACTCCTTTCACAATAGAGAGATTTAAGTCTGCATACAATGCAAACTTGGCCAACGGCATAGGGAACTTAACTTCTAGAATAATGAAAATGTCACAGGATAATCTAGATTCACCTGTATCAAATTTGGATTCGGAACTTCCACAGGATTATATTGAAAAAATAGAAACTTTTGATTTGCAGAAAGCGGCTCAGGTTGTTTGGCATCATGTAGGGGAGCTAGACAGACACATCCAAGAAACAGAACCATTTAAAGTTATTAAGTCTGACAAAGAAAAAGGAGTAGAAATAATAAAAGAGTTAGTTTCAAGGCTTTGGAAAGTCTCAACTATGCTCAAACCTTTTCTTCCAGAAACATCTGAAAAAATAAAAGAGTTGATAAAAGCAAATAAAGTTCCAGAAAAGCCTCTATTTTTGCGAAAAGACTAAAAATTTTTTACTATTGACAAACTGTTGATACTGATTGTATAGTAAAAGTGTAAGGCTCTTTTTATTTTCCTTCTGTACGTTGGAGGTTTGTGTGAGTTTGGTTGAGGTTGTCGCAGGAGGTTTCAAGCCTGCAAATTACCATGTCGTGGGCGGGTGGGACACTTATGTTCCAGGGGTTTGCCCTCTACCGCCTGTGCCGAACGCATTCGATCTTCGCAAGGTCGAGTTGTATTCGGCGCTTCTTCCTGACGAGAGAAGCATCAGTCTCAAGGAGGGACTCGCTCGTCTTTCGGCGAAACCCCTGATCCTTCTTGGTGGCGATGAATTCGTCGCAACCATCGAGAACAGTCATCTTCTTCCGGACGAATGGAAGTTCCCGGTCAATGGGGCGACGAGGCGCATCATTTTTCCCAGGCAGTTTTTCCTGAATGGGGAACAGAACCGATGTTTCCCATTCACATGCCATGATGTGGGTGAGTGGGACTACGGGTTCATCGGCATCAATGAGCGTCTGTTCGCGAGCGACCAGTTTGCCGTCCTGCCAATGGACATCACCGGTTCGTAAGCTGACAACAGCTTGGTCCTGGGTGTAACAGTCCCCGTGTCTCTCTAAGAGATGCGGGGATGTTTTTGTATGCTAAAATGTTTAATAATATGAATTTTGAATATTTTGATATACATTCCCATTTATATTTTCCTGATTTTGACAAAGATAG
>JBEBJP010000028.1:0-10352 GCA_040079825.1 Parcubacteria group bacterium | reverse complement strand
GTATTTGTTCTGTAAAATCTACCATACCAATCAAGTTAACTTCTAAAGTTTCTCTAAGTCTAGAAACATCCAGAACTGTTTCCTCCCAATCCTCCACATTTATCCCAGCGTTATTTATTAAAATATCTATTTTCTTTCCAAGCTTTTCTATATTTTTAACACATTCTTTTATGCTTTCTGATTTAGATAAATCGAGCTTAACCATAACAAGGTTGTCGTGCTTCAAAGCACTTTCACCACTAGTAGAAGTTCCGATAACAAAGTCGCCCATATCCAAGAACTTCTGAGCTGTAGCTCGCCCAATCCCCCGACTCGCTCCTGTGATTAAAAGTATTTTCATTTTTTAAATTTTGCTAAATCTAAGTCAGAAATTTTAGTCAAAAGATCTTCTAGATTTTCCCAAACAACAATTGAATTAGCCATACCTGGTAAACATGTTTTATTTTTTATGTCACTTCTAACAGCCACTATAATCGGTATATTTTTTGCAATAGCATAACCAATTTCTAAAATCATACCCTCGCTCTTCTCTTCTGAATTTAAAAAAACGAATAAAAGTTGCTTATTTTTAATTATATTAAATGCTTCAAATACCCAATCTTTTTGTTTAAAATTAACTGATCGAGTAATAAGCTCATCATCAAATAAATTACAATAAACTTTTAAACCAATATTTTCCAAACCTTTTTTAATCCTAGTAAGGTTTTCACTTAAAATGGAAGATTCCTCACCAGTAAATTTATATGAGATAAATACTTCCATAATAACTATATATCCAAATTTGCTTTAGTTGCGTTTGATTGTATGAATGACTTTCTAGCTGGAACGTCTGTTCCCATGAGCACATCGAAAACTTTGTCAGCTGAAACACTACTTTCAACATTAACTTGTTTTAGTATACGTCGAGCAGGATCCATAGTTGTTTCCCACAACTCTTCTGAGTTCATTTCTCCGAGACCTTTGTAACGCTGAATAGTTATCTTGGAAGTTTTCTTGGCGTCTGATTTCTTACCTGTCGTAGCTTCGCCTAATGTTAATTCGCCTTCGGCGTTTTCATCTTCTGATTCAGTGGTTTCGGAAATTTCCTCTATTTCTTCCACAACTTCTTTACCAACTATTTTGGCTTTTTCTTCGTCAGAATATGCATAGTGAATCTCCTTGCCTTTCTTTATTTTATAAAGTGGTGGTTGAGCAATGTAGATAAAACCTCCATCGATAAGTGGTCGGAAGTATCGGTACAACAAAGTCAGAATAAGTGTTCGGATGTGAGCACCGTCCACGTCGGCATCTGTTGCTATGATTATTTTGTGATATCGAAGCTTTGAAATATCAAATGTATCTCCTATAGCAGTACCAAGTGCAATAACCAAGTTTTTTATTTGTTCTGATTCAAGTAGTCTGTCGAGTCTAGCTCTTTCTATGTTCAAGATCTTTCCTCGTAGTGGAAGTATCGCCTGTGTTCGTCTGTCACGGCCTGTCTTTGCTGTACCTCCCGCAGAGTCTCCCTCCACTATGAACAGTTCTGAATCCTCTGCTGACTTTGACTGACAGTCTGCAAGTTTTCCAGGAAGTGTCATGCCTTCCAGTGCACCCTTTCGAAGCACAGAGTCCTTTGCAGCCTTTGCAGCCTTGCGAGCTTTGAGAGCCAACACCACTTTGTTGATGATCGCTTTTGCATCATCTGGATTTTCTTCTAGGAAATATGTGAAAGCTTCAGAGAAAATAGTGTTAACAGAAGACTGCGCCTCTACTGTTCCAAGTTTTGCTTTTGTCTGACCTTCGAACTGAACTTCTCGAAGTTTTACAGAGATAACTGCAGTTAGACCTTCCAAAACATCGTCTCCTGTAAAGTTGTCTTCTGACTCTTTGATTAAATTATTTTTTCGTCCGTATGAGTTTAGTGTACGAGTTAGAGCTGTTTTGAAACCAGTCACGTGTGTTCCACCTTCTGGGTTGTATATATTGTTTGCAAAAGCAGAAAGTCTGCAAGCTATATCGTCTACGTATTGAAGCGAGACCTCTACAGATTCCCATTCGTTTGTTTTCTTCTCTACATAAAAAACATTTTTGTGAATTGGCTTCTGACTTGAATTCAAAAACTTTACTAGAGAAAGAAGTCCACCTTCGAAGTAGAAAGACATTGAAGGAATCTCTAATCCCAACTCTGAAATATTGAAAACCTCGTCTTCTTTTATCTTACCCTCATATTTAGATGCATCGTTTACAGTAATGCGAAGACCCTTTACTAGGTATGCTTGTTGTCGCAAATGATCTACAACTCTTTTGAATGAAAAATCTATTATTGGGAAAATAGCTGGATCTGGTTCGAACACAACGATAGTTCCATTCTTTTTTGTAGAACCAACTTTTTTAACTAGAGCTTTTTTCTTTCCCTGAGAGTACTCCTGCATGTAAATACCGTCACCAGTCTTGTGAACAGTAACTTTACAATAAATAGAAAGAGCGTTTACAACGGACGCACCCACACCATGCAAACCTCCAGAAACTTTGTAACCTCCGTCCTCACCACCGAACTTTCCTCCAGCGTGCAGAGTTGTCATTATAGTTTCAAGAGCTGAAACTTTTGTTTGTTTATGAATATCAACAGGAATACCTCGGCCGTTGTCTGTTACACGTATTCTGTTTCCCGGAAGTAGAGTAACTTCAATTTCGTTAGCAAAACCACCCATGGCCTCATCTCTAGAGTTATCAAAAATCTCCCAAATAAGGTGATGTAGACCATCTAGACCAGTTGTACCAATGTACATTCCGGGTCGCTTTCTAACTGGCTCCAAGCCCTCTAGAATCTGTATTGCATCTGCCCCGTAGGAGTCTTTTTTAGCCATAATTTGTGTTTTTAGTGCGTTAATTATAGCAAAAAATCGTGTCCACAACAAGCAAATTATTTAGGTTTTTAAGGGTAAAATATGCCTTGACTTTATGTATAATTAGGTGTATAATTGTAGTTAGATTAAACAAAGAGTAGAAGGGGTTTTGAAATTCCTTTATCACTTCTTCTGCTCTATACGTGGCGTGCGCCGCGTAATTGCAGAGGAGGTAGAAAGTGGAGAACCACAATGAGTCAGTGAAGACGCCGGTCCGTATGGTCCTCTGGGACTATGACGCGGCGCCAGACGGTCAGGGCACCTACGAGGTGATCAACGCGAAGTTTCCATCGGTTGAGGCCGCACTTAGGCATCGCAGTCAAATGTGGTGTGGCGACCTCTACTGGGGTTACATCCAGGACGCCGACGGCAAAAAGATCGTCGACCTTCGTACTCGTTACGAAGAAGAAGATCTGGACCATTACAACCCAGACGACGAGTATGACTGGTGGGCAGAACATCGAGCAAAATGCGATGGTGACTGCCCTAACTGCGACCCACGTGCATACCCTGACGAAGACTAGTTCCTTCAAATCCGGCCGATTCATTTCGGCCGGGTCCCATCAAAGTTTTTAAACGATTTATATCTTGTTTTGAAAATTTTGATGGGACGAATTGTTCGTTCTGTCGTAAACAAGTTCTTTTATACGAAATAGATGGAGGTTATCCGACGATGTCCAAGTATTCTAGGTCGGGTGGCAAGTACACAGGCAACCACACGACCCTTATCCCTCTTGCCTGCGTCGCGTGCGACATCGCAACCGGAATCTCGGAAGTGACCAAAATCACCCCCGGTTTCATCAGAGCTGGTTTGAAGTCTGTTGGTGGCCAGCGACGTGTGAAGTTCACAGACGAGAATCCCCACACGATCCTTCTGTCTGTACGTGACAACGCATCACATCAAGAGATTCGGGTGTACGTCACAAACATTCAGGAAGCAAGGACGGCGATAGCTCGACGTCTCCGAGACGCCAACATCGCGATACGATTCACCAAGGATTAAATCTCCTTGGACCCCGCCAACAACACAACCCGTGCAGTCAGGCGGGTTTTGTTTTGTAAAAAATATCGTCGAATCATAAATTTTTCTAGTATCTGCGGAACCTGTGAAAGAGTGAGCAGAAAGAAAATTTTCAGCAGAAAATTATTCTGTTACTAGAAAAATTTATGATGAGTAATATATTTTTTACAAGACAAAACTATCTTATCTCAAATCCTTCTTGAGCTTTTAGTGTTTCGTAGATCGGATTCATTACTTCATTTATCTCATCATCTGTCAGAGTTCTGTCTTGTGCTTGGAATACCAAACGGAAAGCGTAGGATGTTTTATCCTCTTTTGTAAATTTATCAAAAAGTGAAAAGCGAACGACCAAGTCCCCTGTTTTTTCTTTTACCATGTCCTCCAACTTTTTATATTCAAAATCATTTGGAACAAACACAGCAACATCGCGAACAGCAAAAGGATAAGGAGAGATAGTTTTATAATTTACTTCTTTTACTCCCATATCAAACAACCCGTCTGGATATCTCTCTGGAGCTTTCAATGTTTCTATAATATTTTCCAGATCTAGCTCGGCCGTACCGCCCACTATAGAAACGTCACCGAAAGAAACTTCTAGTCCAGACTTTAGAAAACTTATTGTTTTTGCTATTTCTTCGTCAGCGTTTAGTTGATTTTTACCTTTAGGGTATTTTACTCCGATAGATAGGTGCAAAAACTCTCCGTTGGTTCTAAAAACTTTTCCTATTTCAAAAAGTTTTACACTTTTCATTCCCAACAAATCCAAAAACTTAAAATTGCTTTCTAGATTCTGTTCCATCTTGTCCAAAAGATTTTTACGTAAAAATCTTTTATCTCCAGCAAGTGGGTTGTCCAACTCTACATCCCCTGTTGGAGTAAAAGCATATGTATATATTTCTGAAAAACCATTTTTAATAAGTATTTTTCTTATTTTGTTACTTATATAAACTTCTTTATTTACTTCATATGTTTTGCTCTCTGGAAGAGGTACAGGAGTTATCTTATCCAATCCATACAAACGTCCAACTTCTTCTGCAATATTTACCTCCATTTCTAAATCAAGTCTTTCTTTTGGAATGTTTACGACTATTTTATCTCCTTCCTTTACGGAGTTTATTTTTTGCTTTGCTAAAGTCCGCATTATAGTCTTATCGTCCATAACGATACCCAAAATACCTGATATTTTTTCTTCTGAAACAACGATAACTTTTTCCTCTTCTTTATTTGGATAGTATTCTGCCTTACCGACTATGTTACCTTTTGTTAGTTCAGAAATATGATTTAGTGCGTATGGCAAAGCCCTATCTACAAGACTCTGAGATATTTCATTTTCAAATCTTTGGGAAGCGTCGGTTCTGACCCCAATTCTTTTTGAAGTTTTACGAACAGAAACGGCATCAAAAGAACAGAGCGAAAGTAAAATATTTTTCGTCTTATGAGAAACACCTGTGTCTTTACCGCCCATAACTCCTGCGACATCCAAAGGTTTTCCATTGTCAGCAATAACCATCATGCTTGTATCCATTGAACATTCAATATCGTTTAGCAAAACTATCTGTTCTTTATCTTTAGCTTCACGAATAGTTATATCCAAACTTGATAGATCTGTTTTTGATATTTTGTCAGCATCAAAAGCGTGCATTGGTTGACCAAATGAATATGTAAGATAGTTTGTTATATCAACAACAGAGTTTATAGATCTGTGACCCAGAACAGCCATTTTTTCTTTTAACCATTCGGGACTGTCACCCACTTTTGTATTTTCTATAAGAACAAAAACGGCACGACTGCAGTTCTTTGTGGTAACTGCTAGTTTTATTTTGTCTGTGACAGGTAAGTCTTGGTTTGGTAAAAGAAAGTTTCGAGTCAGTCCCAAGACACTTGCTACTTCCATAGCTATTCCATAATGAGAAAGGCAGTCATGAGCTCTGTTTGGAAGAACTTTTACATCTAGTATTTTATCTCCATCTTTGTCTTCAACTCCATCTATCTCAAAAGAATGCATAGTCAAAGCTTGAACAACATCCTCTACTGGAGGAAGTTTGTCAGATATATATTCTTGTAACCACTTGTAGCTTACTTTCATATTTAAAACTGGTTAATTAAGCGTAAATCACCCTGATACAAAACTCGAACATCATCTATTCCGTATTTCAGCATCGCGATTCTATCGATACCCGCACCGAAAGCGAACCCAGAATAAATGTTTGGATCAATACCTGCTGATATCAAAACTTTTGGATGAACACAACCAGCACCGAGTATCTCTATGTAACCACTTTGCTTACATGTAGAACACCCCTTACCATCACATTTGAAACAAGTCATATCCACTTCGACTCCCGGCTCCACGAAAGGGAAAAAACTTGGTCGCAATCTGATATTTGTCTTTTTTTTGAAAAGTTTTTCTAGAAATATTTCTAAAGTTGATTTCAAATGTGCCAATGAAATACCCTTTCCAACCACCAAACCCTCTAGCTGGTAAAATTGAGCTTCATGAGTAGCGTCTGTGGCTTCATGTCTAAACACCCTTCCAGGTGCGATAATACGTATAGGTGGTTCGTGCTTCTCCATGAAACGTACTTGAACTGGTGAAGTATGAGTTCGAAGCAATTTTCGAGCGTTATAAGGTTTGAGCCAAAACGTATCCCACATATCACGAGCTGGGTGATGTTCTGGAATATTCAAAGTATCAAAATTGTAGAACTCTGTCTCCACTTCCGGACCACTAGCTACAGTAAAACCCATTTCTGAAAAAATAGTATTAATTTCAAGTATTACCAAGCTAAGAGGATGGAGATGGCCATAATTTTGCCCTGTGTTTTCAGCTTTTTCCATATTTGACTCATTATAGATTAAAAGTTGAAAAAACTAAAGAAAAAGGGTAGTATGTTGTTGAATCTAACCTCCCACGACATGTTTGAAATCACAAACGCACTAACCTATGTTTTTTTGTTTCTCTCACTAAATTTTGAGGTTTTTTTGCTTATTACCTACTTTGAAAATAGACTTAACATAAAAAATGAGGATATTTTGATGTCTAAGGGTGTCAAAAAATACCCTAGCGTTACAGTTATAGTACCTTGTTGGAATGAACAAACAACTGTGTCCAAAACAATACACTCAGTGCTCAATCTGGACTACCCAAAAGATAAACTAAAAATAATAGTTGTGGACGATGGCTCTACCGACAATACCTGGGAGACGGTACAAAAATTTAAAAATCATCCGCAGATAGAACTGTATACAAAAGAAAATGGCGGTAAATATACTGCCCTAAACTTTGCTATCAGTAAAACAACTACTGATCTAGTTGGCTGTTTAGATGCAGACTCTTATGTACACAAAGATGCTTTGAAGAAAATTGTTTATTATTTTCAGGACAAAGAGACAATGGCCGTTGCTCCATCTATAAAACTATGGGAACCAAAAAGTGTTCTCCAACTTTTACAAAAAGTAGAATATGGTTTTGGTATTTTTACTCGAAAAATGTTCCACTACATGAAAGCTATCTACATAACTCCTGGACCGTTCTCAATATTCAGAAAAGAAGTTTTCGACAAACTTGGTCCATACAAACATGCTCATCAATGTGAAGATATAGAAATTGCCCTCCGAATGCAGAAAAATGGCTTCAAAATAGCCCACGCCCACAGCGCTTATGTTTATACCGTTCCACCCTCAACTGTAAGAAAACTATTGAAACAAAGAATAAGATGGTCATATGGATTTATCAAAAATGCCAACGACTACAAAGATATGTTTTTCAAAAAACAATACGGAAATGTAGGCATGATCATACTTCCAATGGCAAGCATATCTGTAGTTTCTGTTATATTCGTATCTACTGTTTCAGTCATTGGAATAATTCAAAGACTTTTGGCCGAATACACACGAATACAAACTGTAGGCCTTTCCTTTAGACTTGGAAGTATCAACTTTGACTGGTTCTACGTAAACACACAGTTTTTGGCTCTAATAGGCTTGGTTGTTACGTTTGGAACACTACTACTAATAGTCATGTCAAAACGAATGTCCGAGGGTAAGTTTGAGTTTGGAATGGACTTGATTTATTACCTATCATTGTATATATTCATTGCGCCAATATGGATAGGAAAAGCTACCTACAACGCGATATTTGGAGTTAAAACAACCTGGAGATAAAACATGAATCAAGAACAAAACATAAACTGGAAAAAATACGTATTTTCATTTTTAATAACAACAATTATTTTTATTACAGCAATAATAATATCCAACTATTTTGCGAACAAAAAACTTAATGACATAAGGGGAATACAAGACAAGATAGCAATAGATATCTTGTCATCTGAAACACAGTTCTCTCTTCTGGAAGAATACTCTTGTAAAGAAATCGGAACAGGCACTCTATCAACTGAACTTGGAAACCTCGAAGAAAAACTTTCATACACAGAGAGCCAGAGAGGTCATGACGACACAGAAGTTCAGACACTTAAAAAATACTATTCCCTACTCGAAATCAAAGACTACTTGTTGATGAACAAAATAAGCGAGAAATGCAAGAGAACTCCGCTTTCCATAATCTATTTTTACTCTTCAGACGACGCTTGTGATGATTGTGAAAAGGAAGGTTATGTTCTAACAAAACTACGAGAAACATATCCAGAACTTCGAGTTTACTCTTTTGACTACAATATTGACCTAACTGCGGTTAAAACACTGATATCCATAAACAAGGTAAAGAATGAGCTTCCAGCAATAATCATCAAAGATAAGGCATATTACGGCTTCCAGAGCCTAGAGGATCTAGAGAAAGTCATGCCTGAGCTGAAGACAATAAAAGCGAAATCAGCAACGAGTACAGGAGCAAAAAGTAACTAACAAAAAACCGCATAATAGCGGTTTTTTGTATGGAGCCACCTGTCAGACTTGAACTGACGACCCACGCTTTACAAAAGCGTTGCTCTACCAACTGAGCTAAGGTGGCAAATTTGAACCTTATAAATCTAACACTCTATCTATTTTTTTTCAACTCTAAACTTTTTGACTATCTATCCTTGAACTGTCTTCAGACAATCTCTCCAAGAAGAAGGATACTGATCCGTCACTTCTTAGAACTCTTTTACCTCTGAAGCCACTTCCAGTACTATAGTATTTCTTTGATACGTAATCTTTAGACTTAACTAATAGTTCATACAAATATGAAGGTAGAAACTCGAATACAAATATTCTAGCAATCTTCTTGTAGCGGTTATATTTGAAAACAAATAGATCTATAAGAGAATGGATCTTCTCGTCACCTTTTTTGAATAAATCTGAAATAAAGTGAGCTTTGTTCATCTTTACCTCTACAACTTTTGAGAGAATAAGAAAACAAATAGCGAACATAGAAACTAAGAATATAGTTGTCATAAATTTAAATATAAATTTTAACCAGTGATAGAATATCGAACGAAACGAGAGAGCTCTATCTTTTCACCAAACTTCTGTGAAGCTCTTTGTATAATATTTGTTATTGTTGATTCAGGTTCTTTTATGAATGCTTGATCCAATAAAACTCTGTCGCTCCAGTAGCTAGCCAGCTTACCCTCCAAAATCTTCGATTTCATATCTTCTGGTTTACCCTCAACCTCTTTTAGAAACATCTCAGTTGCCATAGAACTAGCCTTCTCATCTATATCTTCTTTCTTTAAAAATTGAGGATTTGTAGCTGTGACATGCATAGCTATATCACGAGCAAGTTTCTTGAACTCCTCGTTGTTTGCAACGAAATCTGTCTCACAAAGAAGCTCTACCATTGTGCCGACATTACCAGTAGCGTGAACGTATGAAGAAACTACCCCAGCACCAAGAATACGGTCTGACTTCTTTGAAGCAGCGTCCGCACTTTTCTTCTGGAGTTGCATTATTGCCTTTTCGATATCCCCACCAACCTCTTCAAGAGCCTTTTTACATTGCATTATTGAAATGCCTGTTCTATCTCGTAACTCTTTAACAAGTTCTGTTGTAATTTCTGCCATACCTATTTGATTATACTATACTGTCGGAGAAGTTGTAGGCTTTTTTAGTTGACCCTGTTTATAAGCTTCAACGGCCTTTTTTAGGAAAAATTCGATACTTGAACGACTTGCATCGTTACCAGGAATAGGAAATTCTACGTCGTTTAGGTTGTTGTCTGTTCCAGAAAGACTTATAACTGGAATACCCATAGTTTTTGCCTCCTTAACTGCAATAGCTTCTTTTTTACTGTCTACAATAAATACAGCATGAGGAAGACTTTTCATTGCGGATAGACCAAAGAAAAATTCACGAAGTCTATCAATCTCTCTGTCTATAAGTAGTCTCTCTTTCTTTGTATATTTTACCAACTCGCCTTTTTCTTTTTGGGATACTAGAGATTCTAGTTTCTCAACTCTCTTCTTTATCTCTGGGAAGTTAGTTAAAGTTCCACCAATAAATCTTCC
>JBEBJP010000027.1:0-10456 GCA_040079825.1 Parcubacteria group bacterium | reverse complement strand
CAACTCGCCTTTTTCTTTTTGGGATACTAGAGATTCTAGTTTCTCAACTCTCTTCTTTATCTCTGGGAAGTTAGTTAAAGTTCCACCAATAAATCTTCCGGCTACATAAGGCATGTTTATACTTTCTGCTGCTAGAGTTAGACTTTCTTTTGCTTCACTCTTACCACTGATAAAAAGAATATTACCTCCTTTTGTTCCTAGTGACTCAATAAAATCAAGAGCTTTCTTCAAAGATTCACTTGTTTTTTCAAGATCAAATATTTCTATCTTGTTTTTTACGCCATAAATAAATGGTTTTGTAGATGGGTGTCGTCTAGACTTTACGAATCCAAAGTGAGCTCCGACAGAAAAAAGACCCTCAATCAAGGCGTGATCTGTCCCAGAAGTGTTGTGTGTGTTTGTCATACGTAGGGACCAGTCTAGCAAAACAGGCCTTATTATGCAACCCCTTATTCATCATCCTCAGCTCCTCCTGTAGATGTACCGTCAAAACTAGCCATAGCCTCCAAAACAGGCTCTATTCCTCCAGCCATTATCTTTTCTATATTGTGCCAAGATTGCTTTATACGATGGTCTGTAATACGGTCCTGAAGGATGTTATAGGTCCTAATCTTCTCGGATCTATCCGCAGTACCTATCTGAGATTTTCTGTCAGCAGAATGCTTTGCAGCTTCTTCTTCGTCCTTTTTTGCTTGTAATTTGGCGATAAGAATACTCATAGCCATTTCCTTGTTCTTTAACTGGTTTCTTTGGGAAGTAGAACGAACATCTATACCTGTTGGTTTGTGTATTATACGAACAGCAGTCTCAACTTTGTTTACGTTCTGTCCACCAGCACCACCAGATCGAGATGTTTCTATTTCGAGGTCAGTTGGTTTTATTTCGACTGTTGTTTTCTTTCTAACTGGAAGCACCGCTACAGTAGCTGTAGAAGTATGAACACGACCAAGCTTCTCTGTTGCAGGAACTCTTTGGACTCTGTGAACACCTGTTTCGTATCGTAAATTTTTATAAACATCCTTACCACGTATTTCAAAAGATGCTTCTTTGTAACCTCCTACAGCACTTCTAGACTCATCTAAAATCTGCACTCCCCAACCTTGGTTCTCAGCAAATCTGGTATACATATGTGCCAAATCTTCAGCAAAAATTGAGGCTTCTTCTCCACCGGCACCAGCTCGAACTTCTAAAATTATTTCGTTCGGAAACTCCTCCTCTTTCTCCTCTTCTTTTATAATTTCCTCCATTTGTTTCAAAATAGCATCTTTCTGAACTACTATCTGCTCCAACTCAGCACGAGCCAAGTCAGCAAGTCCTGGGTCACTTTTTATCATCTCTTGGGTAGCAACCTCGTCCTTCTCAAGTTTCTTAAAACTCTCTGCAAGATAAGCCGTCTTTGGGTTTTGGGTAAATTTTTCTAAGTCCATTTTATTAGAATAAAGAATAACATAAACAGCAAAGTCCTGTCGTGGTCATATGAATTTTGGAGACTCTCGGACCGCGACGGCGGGAGAGTGAGCAAATTTCTAGCCCAGAAATTATGCGTGCTCCAAAATTCATGTGACGAGACAGGACTCGTTGATTTACTTAGTTGTCTTTTTTGACTTTGCAGTAGCAACTCTCGCTCTGAACTTCTCAGCTCTACCAGCAGTATCGAGAGATTTCTCATTTCCTGTATAGAAAGGATGTGATGCACTTGAGATTTCAAGTCTGAAAAGAGGATACTCTTTTCCGTCTTTTGCCTTACCTGTCTCTGTAGTACTCACAGCAGAAGATATCAAAAATTCCGCACTGTTTGTGTTGTCTAAAAATAGCACTTGTCTATAGTTTTTTGGATGTATGTCCTTTTTCATTGCTAAAGTAGAGTACCAAAAAAGCCATATTTTTGCAAGATTCTACATAACCTTGTCCGCAATGTTGATCTTGGGTGCTTCTGTTCTCCCATTTTTGATCATTTTTATGAACGGATACTCAATATACTGATAGGTAACAGAAGAAACGACTATAGTCATTATTCCACTCAGAACTATCAGTCCCCAAAACTGTAACGGCTCCAAAGATGGTATAGGTCGAAAATAATCCACAGAATTTAGTATGCCGAATAAAACTATGCCATGTATAAGATAGATACTGTAGCTCAAAGTTCCCAAAAACTTGGCGACAAAAGTCTTTAATATCCCAAAAAGATCAGATCCGTATACAAAACTCATAAAAACTCCTAGCGAGATAATATACTGAGGAAAAGAATATGGTTTGTAATTCATAAAATAGATCAGAACGAGACCAGCGATAGGAATTATCGAAGATATTTTCTTTTTAAATAAAACTTGCTTAGGATATTCACTATAAATATGAGCAGCCATAATACCAAAGAAAAATATTGCCCAATAACCCCGATCATCTGAGGACAAAGCATAAAAGACCAAAGGCAAAGCCATTATGAGCATTTTTTTACTTCTCAAGAATACAGCTAGAATAGGAAGCATCAAGTAAAAGAACCATTCAAAATGCAAAGTCCAATGTATTCCAGCATTTATCGGATAAACATTGATATTATTTACTGAAGTTGTAGTGATAAGTCCCAAAGTAAGCCATGACAATATATCTTTCAAAGATTGTTTGATATCTATATTGAAACCAGACTGTATTAGTACAGAAAAAACGATAATCCCTGCACAAAAAATGTACATTGGGGCAAGTCTCAAAAATCTACTTCTGTATAAATACCCTTCATCTACCATTCCTTTCTGCGAAATCATTTTTGACCAATATAGAAAACTGGTCATTATTAGAAAAAGAATAACCGCTTCCCCGCCCAAGTGTCGATAAAATCTGACGTTAACTATCTCCCAGACTCCCGTCTGAAAATAAAACCACGCAGTTACAGCGTGTTGAAAGAAAACATTTAAAGCCAGAAAACCCCTCAACCCATCCAAAGTTTCAAACCTTCCATGCTCCTCCCCACTCAAAACTGTTTTATAAAAAGGCAGTTTATTTAGGAAAAAATAAGCAAACACTACCAAAATCGGCATTGTTATAAAATAAAACCAAATACTTGTATAACCTAGATCCATGAATTTAGAAATTTAATGGGTCGATCATTGTTGTCTGTATGTTTTGTGCGATTTTCATAACGCTCTCTCCGTAAAAAAGATTTGGTGGTCTTCTTGATGCAGAACAAGGATTACCTGAATAATATCTACATGCCGCATTTTTTTCAGCTGTGTAAGATGTTGAATCTGCTCCCAGTTCAGACATATATATTGCAGTTGCCATGAAAGCATGTTGTGCATTCCATGGATTGGTTTCATTACCTGCTATCCCTAGATTACGGCCGACCTTATCCTTAAACAACTCCCAGGTTGATGGTATAAACTGAGATGGCCCCATACCTCCACCATATCCTCTAGTACTAACATATTTAACCCCCGGAGGACAGGAAACTGGAGTTGTTTGCCAATTTTTTCCTAGCCGGTCAGTTATCGCCTTAAAAGGAACCGTGTCTCTTGGAGATTTCATTACTTTCTCAAACAAAGTACCACTGTTTTTACCGGCACCATCTCCTGTTTCAATATTTGAAACCAAACAAGACCCAACATTTTGACCTAGATTTGATTCTTGAGTCAAAATAGCTAACAAGAAAGCAGGTCTAACACCAAGCTTTTTACCAGCTTCTTCAGCATACTTCAAAGCATCTCCGAATGGAATAGCTGCACTGTCTCTCAAACTAAACAAAGCTGCACGGATCTGAGCTGCTTTTTTTTGTCTCTCAGCCAAAACCTGCTCATAAGTTTTTTCTTGAGTTTTATTTACTTTTATTAAATAAGCTTTTTCAGCCTCATTTTTTTCAACTTGTTTCTTTTCAACTTCTGCAGCTGCTCTAGTGTCGGTTTCTTTATTTTTTTGTTTATCTAAAAGACTTTTCTCCTTTTCAGTCAGATCCTTAGTAGCTCTTATCTCCAAAAACAAATCTGCCAAAGATCTATTTACTGACTGAAAAGTATCAATATCACTGAAAAAATCCGATATATTTTTATTTCCCAGCATAACCTCGGGCAAGCTAAACTCATCTATCTCATTAGTTTTTCTGATAATCTGACTCAAAGATTCGTGTCCAGAAACAATTTTTTCTTCTAGTGTTTTTATTCTGCTATTTTTTTTAGCGATATCCTGTTCTAACTGACTAATAGCTATGTTTTTCTTTTTTATAAGAGCTTTAGCCTGTTGAATTTTAGCATTCAAAACATCCGCCTCTTGCTGAAGAGATTTTGTATTTGCTTTTGTGTTACTTAGTATTTCTTGCCACTTGGCTATATCCTTTTCTGTCTGCTCCAACTCAGCTCTCCACTGTGCTTCTTGCTCGTCTTGAGTAAGGGCATAAGCAGAAGCAGAAAAAGACAGTATAAATACAAAAAATAAAACAAAAAAAGACTTTCTGGCAAATAAAAAGTGGCCTTTGGGCATAATCATATTATATACCATCAAATAGACGTTGTAACCCTATTACAAGTTACAAAAAAGACTCCCGTAGGAGTCTTTTTTGTTATTCTGCAGAATCTGCTTCCTCATCTTTCTTACCTTTCTTCTCTACCTCAATAGAACTCAAATCAACAGGGGCTGACTCTTCTTCTGTTTCTTCTCTAGGTTTTGTAACTGCAGCTACAACTTCGTGAGGCAACTCAACCAAAGTAACACCTGCTGGCAATTTTATCTGTGATGCCTGAATCTGACTATCAAAATCCACAAGAGCTGAGATGTCTACTTCTATAGTGTGTGGAATATTTTGTGGATCTGCTGAAATTTTTAAATCATGTAGCGCTTTAACTAATGTTCCTCCAAGATCCTTCACTGCAGGAGATACACCAACGAATTCCAATGGAACATCTATGTCTATTTTCTTTCCTTTTTCGAATACATAAAAGTCAACGTGTCGTGGAATATCAGTAACTGGATTTATATCCACAGAATGGATCAATGTATCAAAAGATCCTTCTGGACTCTTTATTGTAACCACTCCTGACTCACCAGCTGTACGCCAAACTTTCAAAAAGTCCTTTTGTAGGATACTAATAGGTGTAGAAGCTGTTTTCTTACCATAAAAAACAGCCGGCATTTTACCCTCTTTTCTCAAAGATTCTAAATTCGATATCTTTTCTCTTTTTTGTGCCTCTAAAATTAACATTCCGCTAGTATACCCAAGTTAGTATCAAAAATCAAGTGTTGTTTGGTTCGTTAAGAATTCTCTTTGAACCAAGGCCTTTCGAGAGCATCCACAGGTCTCTAGCATGGTTCTGTCAACGACCGAACGAAGTGAGGCTCATTGACAGATAGAGACCGAGGACTAGAACTAACTTTTCGCTGGAAAAGTTAGTGTCTCTCGAAAGGTCTTGGTGAGAAAGAGAATTCTAGAATATCCAAATTTGGAAGTTCTACCTAGCAGACTTTGTTGATAGGATCTCTACCCTCAAGGAAATCTATTATGTTTTGAGCAGCCAAAACCGCCATCTCGTTTCTAGCCAAAGTGGTAGCCGAAGCTATATGTGGAGTTATAACCACATTAGAAAGGTCGACCAACCCTGGAGCCAAGTTCGGTTCGTTTTCAAAAACATCCAATCCAGCACCGGCTATAACTTTATCTTGCAAAGCTTTTACCAGCGCGTTTTCATCCACCACAGCACCACGTGATGTGTTTATGAGGTATGCCGTTGGTTTCATCATCTTTAGTCTATCCTCGTTTATTAAGTGTTTAGTAGAATCCAAAAGAGGGACATGAACACTAACAATATCAACTGACTTCATAAGTTCCTCGGGAGAATCGAAAAATTTAGCTTTAAGTTCGTTTTCAAACATGTCATTTTTCTTCACATCATAATATGACACGCTCATTCCAAAACCTTTGTACAAAATCTCTGCCACCCTGTAACCTATTCGTCCTGCACCCAAGATCCCAACTGCTTTACCCCTAAGTTCTAGTCCAATAAAACCCATAGGTTCCCAGCCTTTATATTTACCTGCACGCAAATATTTGTCTGCTTCAACTATTCGCAAAGCTAGAGATATAACCAAGGCCACTGTATGCTCTGCCACAGCATCTGTAAGAGCTCCTGGAGTGTTTGTTATAACAACTCCACACTTTGTTGCTTCCACAATATCTATATTGTTGTAACCCACTGCGTAGTTTGCAAATATTTTTGCAGTTGATACTGCATCAAAAACTTCTGAGGTGATATTGTTGGTCAATAAACACAAAACTGCATCGTATGGTTTCTGTTTCAAAGAATCTATGAGCTCTTCCTTCGTCAATATTCCATCTTTCTGACTCACATCAACTTCGTAACCCTTATCTACCAGCATCTTTATTCCTATTTCCGGGATTCTCTGTGTGACAAATATTTTTTTACTCATTTTATTTTATAAATTGTTAAAAAGTTTCAGTTTCTTTTCTACTACTTCCTGCACAGCTTTAACTGCGGGTTTTAGTATCTTGTAAGGCGCCACTTCGTCTGGATTTTCTTGAAGTGAACTCTTCAAACCATCACGATATGCAACACGAATTTCTGTGTTTATATGAACTATATTTACTCCATTTGCTATAGCTTGTTTGAAATCATCCTCTGAGTTCCCTGATCCACCATGCAGAACAAGAGGAATACCTGTTATGTCTGATATTTCTTTAGCTCTATCAATGTTCAGTTTTGGATCAACACCCCCACGAAGCATGCCGTGAAAGTTTCCTATTGCTGGAGCCAACATATCTATGCCAGTTAGTTCCACAAATTCCTTTGCTTTAGCTGGATCTGTCAGCGAACTCTCATCTAACAAAACACCTTCTGGAATCTCATCTAAAACCTTGGATGATTGACCGATAAAACCTAGTTCCGCCTCTACCAAAACTTCCCTGCCACACGCTCTAGCATATTCCACACATTCTTTAGTCTGTTTAACATTTTCCTCAAATGAAAGTTTTGCACCATCAAAAATAACTGAATCAAAACCTGCGTCGATAGCTTCTTTTACCCTTTCAAAAGAGTAAGTGTGATCCGCGTTTAGATAAATTGGGTAATCAAACTCTTCACGAATACTTTTAACAAGCGCCGCTACTTGTTTTACACCAATAAAATCCCTTTCACCTTCTGAAACTCCGATAATAACCGGAACATTTAGTGACTGTGCTGCCCTAAAAACCGCCCACAAACCTTCAGTATTTGAAATATTAAAATGACCTACTGCTACTTTATTCTCTCGTGCTTCCGCGACGGCTTGTTTAAGTGTTTTCATGAAAATAATTATATCATATCGTTTTATAAAAATAATAATCCCGTTGACCCATGTCTCTCTGAGAAATATGAGGAAAAAGAGATTATTATTTTTAAATAAAATCATGTTATAATTTCGGACATATGAAAAATATAGATATTCTTGCCATTGGCGATATTGTTGTAGATGCTTTTATCAGACTGGAAGACGCGGAAACACATTGTAAATTGAACAACGAGGACTGCGAACTTTGCGTAAGATACGGAGACAAAGTTCCTTATAAATCTGTAGAGATTTGTTATGCTGTTGGAAACAGTGCCAACGCAGCAGTATCTGCGAGCAGACTCGGACTATCCTCAGCACTTTACTCATATGTTGGAGGAGATCAAGATGGTCAAAATTCTATACAATCACTAAACAAAGACGGTGTTGATACAGCATACGTCCACATAGACAACGAAAACAAAACAAACTATCACTATGTACTATGGTATGACGTAGACAGAACTATATTAGTTAAGCACGAGCATTATAAATACGATTTCAAAATACAAGATAGTCCAAAGTGGATATATCTTTCTTCATTGGGTGAAAATACAGTAGATTTTCAGATGCAAATAATAGATTTCGTTGAAAAAAACCCAGAAACAAAACTAGCTTTCCAACCGGGGACATTCCAGATGAAAATGGGTAAAGATGTATTAGAAAGAATATATAAAAATACAGAAATATTTTCTTGTAACGTAGAGGAAGCTCAGAAAATCTTGGGAGAAACATCAAGGGACCTTCCAACACTTCTTAAAAAAGTAGCAGAACTTGGACCAAAAACCGTAATCATCACAGATGGGTATGAGGGTGCCTATGCTTATGATTCAAAGAACGGCGACATGTTCTTCATGCCGATATATCCACATGTGCCAAAAGAAAGAACTGGAGCTGGTGATGCTTTTTTCTCCACACTAATCTCTGCTCTAGCACTTGGAAAAAACTTGGAAGAAGCTTTGACTTGGGCACCTCTTAACTCTATGTCAGTTGTTCAAGAGGTGGGAGCACAAAAAGGTCTACTTACTGCAGAAAAACTAAAAGAATATCTATCTAACGCACCTGAGAGTTACAAAATCAAAAAATTATAAACATTTTTGTTGTATAAAAAGATAACCTTGATATAATAAAAATCTAGAGGTATCTAATGCATACTCAAGTTCTCGATAAGTTGTCCTCCAAGTGGGAAGTCGGTCAATCCGCTTTCGAACCTTACGCTCGCTTTGTCAAAGCCGTCGACAAGGTCGTCGTGGTCACTGAAGACTGTTCTACTTCGGTGGAGCAAATCGTCGGGTCTCCGCTTTCTCTCCATCACAGAAGTCACGAAGCAGATGGCAAGAGAAACTACGTGGGATTCGAAATCGATGGTGTTCAAGAATTCTGCAGACACCACGAAATACCCCTCGATGTGAACATGGATTTGGTGTCTATCTTGAAAAAGATGGCCGAAACCCACACCAAAGCCATGCCGGCGATCCTCGACGTGGCGATTCCTCTTCTTGAGGACAACAACATCATCTCTGTTATCTTATGAGTATCCTAGATAACGGAGGCAAAGGCGCCAGAATTGGCGCTTTTCATTTTCTGAAACTTTAAATTTTTCTACCTATAACTTTTTTACACGCCTCAGCAATACTTTTTTCTCCCATACCATAGTGTTCGATTAGTTCATCCTGTGTTCCACTCTGACCAAACAAATCTTTTACCCCGATAAATTCTTGTGGAACTGGATAGTTTTGAGATAAACATTCTGAAACTGCAGAACCAAGTCCACCAATAATCTGATGCTCTTCTACTGTAACTATTGCCCCACACTTTTTCGCTAAAGAAATAACAGAATCTGAATCAAGTGGCTTTATCGTAGCAACATTTAAAACTTTTGCAGAAATGCCCTCTTTACTAAAACTCTCTGCAACTTTGATTGCTTTGTAGACCAAGGCACCAGTCGCAACAATACCAACATCAGCCTTTGAATTTTCCTCACCATAATAAATCTGAGCTTTTCCTATATCAAAAGGAGTCTCTTCTGTCGTGATAACAGGAGTTTTTTCACGAGCCAAACGGATATAAACGGGTTTACCAAGTTCCGCAGAAGCTAAAGTGGCTTTGCGAGCCTCTATGTGATCACAAGGAGATATGACTGTCATATTTGGTATGACACGAGTTATAGCGATATCCTCAACAGCTTGATGTGTTCCTCCATCTGGACCAACAGAAATACCAGCGTGACTTCCAGCTACAATAACCGGTCTATCGTTATAACAAATAGTTGTTCTGATCTGTTCCCAGTTTCTTCCAGGAGAAAACATCGCATAACTAGATATAAAAGGAATCTTACCCATCGCAGACATACCACTCGCAACAGAAGCTAGGTTCTGTTCAGCTACACCCACTTGTACAAAACGTTCTGGAAATTTATTTGCAAACAAATTCATCTTTGTGGACTCTGTTAGGTCAGCACAGAGGCCAACAATTTTTGGATTTTTTTCTCCTGCTTCCAATAAACCATCACCAAAACCTTTGCGAATAGGAACTTGTTCTACTTTTTTATCAAATATGTTCGGATTTAATTTTTGTGAAGGGTTTATCATAAATTTATTCGTGTTCGCTGATTATCTGTCCGTAAAGTGTTCGTATATCATGCAAGGCGATTTTTGCTTGTTCTTCTTTTGGTGGTTCACCAGCGATTTCTGTGCCGGGTGGATTACCGTGCCATTTATAGTCTCGCTCCATAAAAGAAACTCCTTTGCCTGGAGTGGTTCTAGCAATAATAACGCTTGGACCATCAAACACCGCCTGTGCGCGTCCCACAGCCTCTACTATTGAACTAAAATTATGACCATCTATTTCCTCTGCATGCCAACCAAAAGCTTCAAATTTATGAGTCAGTGAATCAAGTGGCATAACGTCTTCAGTATAACCATCTATCTGAATATTGTTTCTATCAACTATGGTTATGAGGTTTCCAAGTCTTTCTTTACCAGCAAGCATTATCGCTTCCCAATTTTGTCCTTCATCCAACTCTCCATCCCCCGTAATACAATAGAAAAACCTGTCGGATGTTTTTCCTTTATCCATCCTGTCTGCTATTGCCATACCAACTGCTTGAGAAAGTCCTGCACCAAGTGGACCAGAACTAGTCTCTAACATTGGTAAA
>JBEBJP010000026.1:0-10662 GCA_040079825.1 Parcubacteria group bacterium | reverse complement strand
GTATTCACTTCTTCAAAAGGAATCACTTGATGCATTGCTTTTATAATAGCATCTTCTTTCATTGTTAGCATTCCTTTTGATCTGGATATTTTTGCAATTTCTAGTTCAGTTGCATTACGAAGCACAGCGGCTTCAATATCTTTATCCATTTCCATAACTTCAATAACAGCAACACGACCACGTGTTCCGTTTGGGCATTCTGCTGTCTCCCCTGCTTTATATACTTTGTCTGTAAAATCTATTTCGTCTATGTATTGTTGTGGTAGATCACTAAATTGTTTATCTACCATAAGTTTCAAACTACCCTCAACAGGCATTGCCACCCCAGCTCCTGGACAAAGTCCCAAAGTTAGTCGCTGTGCCATCGCCAAAATAAGAGTTGGGGCAATAAGGTACGGATCGACACCCATATCAATCAATCTCGGTATAACCCCAGTAGCTGAATTGGTGTGAATTGTAGAAAGTACCAAGTGTCCTGTTAGAGCTGCTTGTATAGCCAGTTGAGCTGTTTCTTTATCACGAATCTCACCCACCATGATAACATCTGGATCTTGACGAAGTGTTGTTCTCAAACCAGATGCAAAAGTATATCCTATCTCCGCTTGAACCTGAGACTGCGACATTCCTTCAATGTTGTATTCAATAGGATCCTCAAGAGACAAAACGTTCTGATGTTCACGATCTATCTCGTTTAGCATTGAATAAAGTGTCGTAGTTTTACCAGAACCGGTTGGACCAGAAATAAGTATGAGTCCATAAGGTCTCACGATTGCCTTTTTTACCAACTCTAGGTTTCTCTTACTCATGCCCAAGTCATCTAGTTTTTTGACTCCTTTTTCCTGATCCAAAATTCTCATCACGACCTTTTCCCCAAAATAAGTTGGGAATGTAGAAACACGAAAATCAATCTTACGTCCTTCAATACTTGTCGTGAATCTACCATCCTGAGGCTTACGCTTTTCATCCAATCTCATATTAGACAATATTTTTATACGAGCTATTACCGCTGAATGCACTTTTGAAGGGAGAGTTATACTGGTATTCATAACGCCATCAACTCGAAATCTTACTCTAACGTTTTGTCTCCACGGTTCTATATGAACATCAGAAGCATTTCCGTCCGTCGCGTATCTCAAAATAGTAGCAACAATTTTTGTTACTGGAGCGTCTTCTTTTATATTTTCAGTTTCGTCGTTTTCTGAACTAGACTCTTCTTCATCTTCTTGACCAGCAGGAGCTTTGGACTTTAGCTCAGTATCAAGTTCGGACAAAGATTTGGAAACTTCACTAGTCAAACCCTGATACATTCTAACAATTTTATCAAAATCATCAGCTGTAATAATATATATTTTCAAAGGCATTCCCAACTTTGATGAAATAAAATTCAAAGCGTCGTTCGCCTCTATATCATCTGGGTTAACCATACCAACTTCAAGCACACCGTCTTCAACAGCAAGTGGTGCAAACCGATAATGAACAGCTGAATCTTGAGGTATATAATCCAATATCTTGTGCGGAATATCTATCCCATCCAAACTTTTTACCGGTATATCAAAGTATTCACCCTTTGCAGACAAAATTTCTTGAGGAGATATCCCTCTTTTAATTAGAATTTCTTCTATAGTAGTGCCTGAAGAAGCTGATTCTTTTTTGATAGCCTCAAGATCCTTTTTCTTTATTATTCCTTTTAAGACTAGAACTTCTAGTATGTCCATAATTTATTTTATATTGGAACTAAAACGACGACCTGCTTCCTATTATTGGAGCTTCAACTCCAATAAGTGCAAATGGATTTGTTCTTCCTTGTGATTCTGTGTAAAGATTAATATTAAAATCTTTTAAGGACATTATAGATGGATCAGAAAATACTGATGTATCTAGATCAATAGAATTTAACTTTTCTGCAAGAATAACAATATCTTGACCTATAACAGCACCCCCATCTTCTACTGAACCCCCAACAGGTACAATAGTTTGAGTCGAATTCATATAGAAATAACCAGCCACCCCCACGGCAACCACCCCACAAACTATCAATAAATTTTTCAAGGTTGGTGTCATTTTATTGTAATGAATATGTATTAATTTCTAGTGTATATTCAAGTTTAACGTCTGTAGTTTTTGCTATAGATGATGAAACTATGTTTAGACTTGTTACATCTACCAATTGTACACTAGACTCTAAATCCTTTAGAAATCTTACAAATCTATCGTAAGAACCACTAACCTTTATAGTTGATGTTACTACTCTGTATGCATTAGGATTTTGTGAATCTGAAGATGAATTCCTTTCTCTTGTTCTAGCAACATCTACCTTTAAATCCAAAAGTGTCAGAGCATTTCTTGAAACTAAACCGTTTATATCATTGGCAAAAATAGCTGAATCAAATTTATTTGGTATCAACTTATTTAACAAGGCAAGATTTTCTGCGGTAATTTCATTATAAGAACTGGTTAGGTTATCTCTTTTTACCTTAAGTTCCTTAGTTCCACTTAGAACCTTTTCGTATTCTGTAATTTTCTCTCTCTCAACCATAATATCTGAAAATATCGGACTTATGTACATAAAATACATTCCTATACAAATCCCAACTATAATAAATGGCATGAATGATTTCATATTATTGGTTTGAGCGCACCGATTCTATAAATTTCTTGTAGGATACCAATCCTGGTGTGATGCTAGCAGTAAATTTCAATTTTATATTCCCATTTTCTGACAAAAGAAAATCCGTAAAAAGAGGTTCTTTTATTGATTCTATTTTAGAAAAGATCTCTGTTTGTTGAGCAATAGCATTAAAACTTTGCGCCTCACTATCCATTTTTATACTTATTGCATTGTTAAGATTCTGATAACTAAGGTCAGTAAATCTTACTGATTTCAATGTTGAATTTTGAAGCAGGACAAGAAATTCTGACACCGCCACGTGATTCTCTAACAACTTTTTTGTCGCTGTAAAACGATTACTTACATCAACAAGGTCTTGAACTTTTTCAACCTCAAACGACGCTCTAGCAGATTCTAGCTCTTTACCTTTCTCTTTTACCTGATTTATAAGAATATTTTTATAAAAATAACCTCCACCCAAACCAATAAGTGCAAGAACAAAAACAATATTTGCTATAACAGAAAATATATTTATCGAAACTTGTTTGGATCCATATACTCCAGGAGTTTCAATCGTTGTTTTTTTTGGAATGAAAGATGTTTGAAATTTAGTATCCATACAGTTTGAGCTAATTATAGTATAGATCTATATAAAAAACTATAAAAACTGTGCACAAAAAAACTATTGCACCTCCTGAAGTTTTCTTAATGCTATTCCAACAGCTACAGCAAACTCAGGTCCAGTATCACGTAAAACTTTTTCTAAAAAAGCAGGTGCTACAACTTTGGAAAAAGGATCGCCAGCAACAAGTTCTGTTTGAAAACTATCCTTTGCGATCTCCACGATTCCCTTTAAGGCACTACCGCCCCCAATCAGAACAGCTTTGCCCACGTTTTTCTTATATCTTTTCTGATATGCGAGTAAGAATTGGTTTGCTTCAGAAAAAATGTAGTCTAAGGTAAGTGTCATAATATTTTTAACTTGTATTCCATTTATTTCACCAAAAAGACCCTTTTCTCTTTTTAGATACTCTGCTTCTTCCATAGATATACCCAAAGACTTAGAAAGTTCATCCGTTATTTTATGTGAACCACGATTTATCATATGAGAAGAACGCAGAATACCCTTCTCAACTATATAAAGTTTCGTGCTTGTTGCCCCCATATCTACCATGAGTACAGGAACGGTTTCTTGATCCAAAACTGAACGCATTGTGCTAAAAATTTCTATTTCAAAAAAACTAGCTTCTAAGGAGCTCCTACTAACAATATCCTTGTACTTAGTTATTGTGTCATTATGCAAAGCAACGATAAGCACTTCTGTGCTTTTAATACCTGGTGATGTTGGATTTTGTGGAACAGGAACACTGTCAGGATTTTCGTCTTTGGGAATTGCATACCAATCCAAACTTACTTCTGATATTGGAACTGGAATATATTTTCTAGCTTCCAAAGGGACCATGTCGTTAAGTTGCTTCTGGGGCAGATCCGGCATATCTATGACCGTCATTAGACTAGAAGAAAAAGGAATCGCCATTCCACAACTTTTAGTTGTGATATTGACCTCCTTTTCTCTCAAAATGTCGTTCATCGCTTCTATTATTTTTTCCAAAGGCAGGTTTGTCGCCTCACCAACACCTTTGCCTGCATATTGACCCAAAGATAGCTCCCCATAAGTATCTAGTACAGGATGTCCTCCGGAACGACTCAGCTGGACTATTTTTATACATGAAGAACCTATATCTATACCAAGAACACTGTGACTTTTTTTAGTAAATACGTTTTGTAAGCTTGATAGAAAATTTGCCATGGTAAATAGAGAACCAACAAAAATTGTTAGTATAGTATAGCATAATCCCAACCTGTATAATATGTTTATGTTGAAAAGTATAGAGGAGTTTTTATACTATATTTTAGAGTATGTAGCTCCTAGACGTTTTAATTTTGCCTTAGTAAAGAATCTAAATGAAGATGACATAAGTCAGCTACCTCGAGCTGACGCGGTCGTTGGTATGGATTGGATTCATCCAATTTTTAAATACAAAGACTACCGAGTAAAAGCAATAATTTGGGAATTGAAATACAGACAAAACACCTTACCACTGGAGCATATTGGTAAGATAATTTACGAGGAAATATTGCCCCTAATTTATGATATTAGCTTGTTTAATGAGTCTGCAGAGTTTTTACTTATTCCCGTACCAATAACCAACCAAAGAAGATCAGAACGTGGCTACAACCAAAGCGAATACATCGCCAAAACCGTCTTGGAAAATGATCTTGAGCATTGTCTACTATATACTCCTCAGTGGTTACAAAAAACAAGAGAGACTCCTAGGCAAAGTCACAGCGAGTCAAAAGAAGATAGGATAAAAAACCTGATTGGAAGTTTTGAAGCAGATCCTCGGGTAGAGAATAAGTATATTATCTTGATTGATGATGTTGTCACCACCGGTAGCACATTAAGAGAAGTGAGAAAAACACTAATGGAAGCTGGTACAAAAGAAGTTTATGCATTCACTATTGCTCACTAAAAAGCTCTAAAAGCTTTACTTTGTAATATTTCTTCCACCTCCTCATAACCAGTTAGGTAAGAAAAATTGTAACGAGCTGGAACAGCAAAAACATATTTTGAATTCCTTCCAAGTTCCCTAGGATTTACTGGGGCTGCGCCTATATGAAACTTATCAGCTTGCATATCGTTCCATTGTTTCAAAGTAAAAATCATTATAGGAATATCTTGTCTCGGAGATTTATACTCCCAATCTGGGTGCCTTATCAAAAGAGTGTAACCTTCCTCTCCAGCTTTTTGCTCTCCCCCGACCAATGAATACCCCTCCCATGGATCAAGAATAATAGTGTAGTTTTCCCAAGAAGTTGGCAAATCTATAACAAAACCATAATCATTATTTCTGTATGAAACTTTGGTAGAAGGTGTAGGTTGTGGAGTAGTACTTGCCACGGTATTTGTATTTGGAATACTTGAAACATCCCCTTTCTTATAATAAAAAGACGACAAAGCCAAATAGATCACAAGACCTGCAACTATTAATGCAAGTATAGATATGATTAAATTTTTTTTCATATTTTATTACTTAAATATAATTGATCCAGAATCAAACTTTATCATTAGAACTAACTCACCCTTTGAAGTAAACATGTAACTACCTACTTCTCCCAAATACTTCGCAAACTCTTGTTCCTGGGTACCTTCACAATACATCAATGTAGAGTAAATTCCTGTGAAGTTTATAATTCCATTGTTTTGTGTGTAGCTACCACCCATACTGTTGCAGTCCGTTGTAATGGTTACCTTACCACCTTGATCAAATGATATAGAGAATAAACCCTCCTTTTTTGGAATAATCACCTTACCATCACTCATTTCAGTTTTAACCCAATACCATTTTTTCATTCCAAGAGTCATTATCTTTGGATCTGCCTCCCCTTCAAAATTCTTAACCAACTCGCCAATTTGATTACTTTTTGAATCATAGTTAACCCATATACTCTTACCAATTGAAGGTGGAACTTGAAACGACTCTCCAACCTTTCTTTCAGCAAAATTATAAACTGCACGACCATCTTGTATCTCGACAGTTTGCGGAGATATTCTGTCTCCCAAAAGCATGGCATCTGTGGCCTTGTAAACTCCGTCTGTGTAAATAGCCAAAACAGAATAATAAAAAGTTCCACTTCCCCCTGGTTCATTTACTAGGAGCAAAGCAGCATCGTTATCACCATCTTTATCCAAATCACCCATAACCGGCTCACCAAACAAAAAAACTTTATTTTTTGTGGCACTACCTGCAACAATATCCTTTTCCGCCTTACCATCTACCAGCTCAAAAGATTCGTTACCGATATTTACGACAATATTTTTTAAACTACTATTCTTAGTTAAAGGGCCGACGGGAGTGTTTTTGGAAATAATATACAAACCTACGCCTATAAATATAACTATGGCTATGATAGAAATGGTTGTTTTGTTCATGTATATATTATACACCGTTTTCAAAGTCGAAACGTTACAAAAGAAAACCACCTAAGAAATTTATTTTTGGTATTTCTTCAGAATATCACTCTCAATAAGATCTCTATCACCCCCATAAGTGATGTAGGAAAGTTGCTTTAGCTTATCGACTATTTCTGGATTACCTTTTGGTGGAGCAGAAGCGCGTATATTAAAAGCTTTTACTGGCCGTCCACCCACAAGCATTTTGAGATAGGCATTATGATTATCTATATTCATTATGTCTTTTGCTGTAAAGACAGGACTAAATTGTTTTTCCAAATATTCAGCATCTTCTGCCCCAACACGGAAAGTAGCAATAGAACCAACGTTACCAAACACAGCATCACGTATATCTTCTTGTAGCTGTGCAATAAACTGATGGGCCACGTTCAAAGAAAGTTTATATTTGCGCGCTTCTGAAAGGATAGTAGAAATAGAGTTTGTTGTGATGTTCTGGAATTCATCAATATAAAGATAAAATGGAGGAAGGTTCTGTCCCAGACTATCAACTCGAGAAAGTGCCGCCATCAGTATCTTACCAACCAATATAAGTCCGATAAGGTTTGCGTTTATATCTCCCAATCTACCCTTGGATAAATTAACGAGTAAGATTTTCTTATCATCCATTATTTTTCTAAAATCAAAAGAAGATTTTTCTTGGGCTATAATCGGACGCATTATATCGTTAGCAAGAAATACATCAAACTTTGAAGTTATGTATGGAACAATATTAGCTAAAGATGCTTCCCCTCCAGCTTTTTCTGCTACTTCTGTCCAAAACTGAACAACAATAGGATTTTTACAATGTGACAATTTCATTTGTCTAAATTCTTTGTTGGTCATAACCCTCGAAACATCGAGTAAAGTACAACCTGTATCTGGGTCTTCTATAACCAACATTGTCGCATTTCTAAAATATTGCTCAAACATTGGACCCAAAGATTCTGGGACTTTACCATAGAGCTTTTGGAAAATACTAAACAACTCATTTACAACAAAAGTCTTCTGCTCAGGATGATTTCTATCATATTCCAACATATTCAAAGCCATAGGTCTTTCTGTATAACTTGGATCAAAGTAAATCACATCTTGGAAGCGATCTTGTGGAATATTTGAAAGGATATCTAGCACATCACTTCCGTGTGGATCAATAAAACAAGCCCCGTTGCCCTTGGTTATATCCTGAATAATCATATTCTTAAGTAATGTTGTCTTTCCAGTACCAGTCTGACCAATAGTATACAAGTGTCTTAGTCTGTCCTCATCTTGCATATATATAGGAGTCTCAATGTTTCGGTATGTATTTACACCAAGAAGAGTGCCGGAGTTGCCTATGTCAGCTGGAGCTGGAGCAGAAATAGATTGTGTTTGTTTTAACTG
This sequence comes from Parcubacteria group bacterium, assembly GCA_040079825.1. Taxonomy (GTDB): domain Bacteria; phylum Patescibacteriota; class Minisyncoccia; order Phycocordibacterales; family DATDWN01; genus C7867-006. The sequence goes on along the minus strand of JBEBJP010000026.1, from coordinate 2,659 downwards.
TGGTGTTGGTGAAAGAGCAGTTGTATGGAAATGAAAAATAGTTGTGAGTTCCCGTAGATTGAGTGGCAATAGTTCTGATGCGTCATAACTTCTAAATGAGTAATCTCGGAACATCTTCTGTAGAGCACTTTTTTCCAGTCGCTTTGCTTTAAGTCCAGTTGAAGCACTGTCAGTAAATTGGTTGAAACTAGATTCTAAACTCTTCAATATCGTCTCTGCTTCTACTCTACTTTTTGCAGACGCAATAAGACGGATGTTTGTAGCCACTATGGTTGTAGATGTTTTTTGTTTTATCTTTTGTATTGCTTCTGTATCAATAGGTTTCTTTTCCTCATCTGGTTTTGCGGGAGATTTAAAAAATGAAAATACCTCTTTTTTGAATGACTGAGTAATAGATTCTGGAAGATTTATTGCATCCTTTGTTGGAGTTCCATTTTCTATCTTTTCAATAGCATATTCATACTTTTTGTTAAAATAGTCGCCCTGTGGGGAAAACACAATCTGGATTCCGGCTCCTTCGCCTTCTTTTTGAATTTTTGAAAAACTATTTAAGATGACGTTCATTGGGTCATGATCAAAAGCTTCGTATGTTTTGAACTGAAACACTGTATTGTTACTGGATTCAAGATACGAACCAACGGAAACTCCATCAGTATTAAAAATATTGTAGTCAGAAGTAACTTCAGTCAGACGAGCATTGTGAAAAATAGAAATTATCTGTTTTTCAAAAAGATCCTTGTGGTTATTTGGAACTGCAACATAAAAAACAAACTGATCACTTCCATTTGCATTTGCGATCTCCAAAACAATATAGTTTTCTTTATAAGTTTTTGTTTCGTCCTTCGTAATAACCGACAACATACCAGCAAGAAACTGTTCCATGTTAGACACTATTTCTTTTAGACTCTTTGTTTTCTCCTGACCCGAATTTGAAATATCCTCAGGCAAAACGACCTCATATAGAGTCATGTTCGCCCCACGGAATTCCCTGCTACTAACGTCCACTTCTTTTTTACTGTAGCCTTGTTTTACATACTGAGCTAAAAAACGATGAAAATCATCTTCTAGGTGAGGGTCATTCAATCCAGACAAAACTGACATAGCATTTTTTATACCCTTTTCATGAACAATACCAACCAACTCTTCCATTTTTTTATCGTGTTTTTCTGGCTCTAAATTGAGAATGATAGATTCTTTATCATGTTTTGCCAAAGCATATGTTTCGTCCAAAACGTCTTTAGATAAGACATCTCGATATCTAGATATTTCTTCCTCTACGACTCTACCCAAGTTAGGTTTCTCTTTTTGCAAAAGAAGTTCGCGTTCCTTGCTTGCCACTTTTTCTCGAAGAAAAGACAGTTCTGCCTCTGGACTAGTAAACCGTGGTAGCGTTTCTGGAGCTATTTTTTCCATTTGTATATTATATATGACAATAAAAGATTTGAGAAACCACTACTTTTATTAACATGATATAATTATCTTATTAACAATAAGACCAAAAACTATGGGAATAGAAGATTATAATCCAGAACCAGTTATACCAAATGAATCAGAAGGAAAACCAGATGAATTAAAAAACTCTGAAACTCTTAGCGAAGCCGAAAAAGAAACAGCTATAAATGGTGCAACTACCCCAGACGAGCTTTATGAAGTGATCAATAAAATAGGAGTAGTACATGGCACTTCACTAGACTATAAACCCTCAGAACTTATTCATGTAATATCAAGTGTACTAGAAGGTACGATGGACCTTTCTAAAGTAACTCGCACATACAACCTAAGAAATGTCGTGGAAAAGTTCATGAACCAAAGGGAGGACGACAAGGGATACAACTAAAATTTATGATTTCTCAATAATCTTTGTTCTTTCCCAATCTGTTGGAACTACTGAAATAATTCTCTTGTTTTCAATATCTATTTGAAACACCATATCTTTGAGTTTCCAACCTCTGACAACCCCAGCCCCAGTAAATTGGACTTTAAGTTCATTCATTTTCTGTTCTGCTTCAGTCATGAGATCAGTAATATCTTCATCAGAATATCCTTTCGTTTTAAGGTTAAGACTGTCTCTTTCGGACCATCGAAATCCTGGAATACGTTCCATAACAATAATGTGAGATCCTGATTGTTCAGCCTTTGCAATAGGCTTAGCAGCAGGTAATCCCATTTGAGCAAGACGTTCAAGGATCTTAAACTCATGGAATGGGTCGCCTGATTCTCCTACAGCACCTTTAGTAGTATTCACGCGCCTTCCAACAGTCGCTAGTTCTATACCTTCTTCGTTTTTCCAAATAGGCAAATCTTTTACTGCAGTCGGATCTTCTCGAACCGCTCCCATCTCGTCATATTTAATTTCTCCACTTTTTATATTTTTCCCTTCTCTTTCAAAATATCCAGTAGGATCATCAAGAAAATCTTTAGGCACAAATCCAACAAATTCAGGCTCAACTTCTACTTTTGGAGTGGGAATATTTTCCTGAATATTATTTTGTGGATTTGGGAAGTTTTCCATATTTTGACGCCTCAGATTACCGATACTTTATATTCTCTGCGGAGCCGGATGGATTCGAACCATCGGTACCGTTTAAAGGGTACACCTCTTTAGCAAAGAGGCACGTTAGACCACTCTGACACGGCTCCATTAAGGCAAGATTACCAC
>JBEBJP010000025.1:0-11565 GCA_040079825.1 Parcubacteria group bacterium | reverse complement strand
CATCATCCCCGCCGTTTTGAAGAAATATTATAAAACGGCGGGGATGTCTCCCATGAACATAATAAAAAAAATAACCTAAAGCAATTGCTGACGCCTTACAAGAAGCATAAGAACAATAGCCACGTTTGCAATCGTTATGGCCACCGGAAAGAAAGCCGTTGTTAGGTTGAAAGTCGTAAGTGCAAAAATACTTATTCCATATTTCAACACACTCATTGTATAGAGTGTTGCGGTTTCCTCATGAGGTCGTAAAAAACTTTTACGAAATGTAGGAGCAAAGGCAAGAAGATCTGCAATGGTAACGACAACTACTGCCGAAAGCGGTTCGCTCGTTAATCGCCAAAGGATGATACCAATCAATGCACCGCTGAAACAAATCCAATCAAATGAAGTTATGCGCTTTTCGCCTCGACTAAAAGATAATATGGCGATACCGAGCGTTGCAAGAGTTGTAATTGCACTCACCCAGGCACCTGGCCCAGCCCCGGTGATTATTTGAGCAAAAAAAGTAATCCCATTGAGAATGCCAAATCCGAGCCATGTGAACGGATGTGGTTTTGTTGTCCCGCGAAAAATATCACGATAATATGGAACATATCCAATAGCGCCCACAACGACCGCAATCACACCCAACACTACATGATAGTCATAAATCATTGTGGTTAGTGTTCAGAAATATATTGTACTGCTTCTAATAATGTTGTAGCAGTAAAAGTAGCTTGGTCAGATTCGACGGTTGGAACACCAGATTTTACAAGAATAGTTTTCGTACCTGCGTTAACACCAGTCATTACATCAGATGGGCGATCACCTAACATCCAAGACTGTTTTAAATCAATGTCGAATTCTCTAGCGGCATCAAGCAGAAGTTTAGGTTTCGGTTTACGACATTCGCAATCATCTTTTTCTCCATGCGGGCAGAGATATGTTTTTAATATTTTGACTCCACTCGGAGCAATTAGTTCTCTAACTTTGTTGTCAATCTCATAAAATTGTTCCATGGTGATGAGTTTTTCGGAAATGCCCGCCTGATTTGTTATGAAGAAAACGCCATAGTCGAGAGTCGCCAAGAGCCTCATTGCTTCAAGAGTTTTCGGTAAAAGTTCTACTTTATCAAGAGAACTAACGCGTTCATATTTTGGAACTCCAACATTCACAGTTCCATCACGGTCAAGAAATATAGCTTTCATACACTTAAAGTATACAACTTTCATATTATAAATAAAAATCGCTTTACAGATATTTTATTGAAGCGCCGCGCCGCCCGAATACTTGGAGGGCGAAACCCCGAAAGAAAAACACTCTTTCCTTTTTTAAAAAGAAATTTCACCCCCGCCAAAACAGAAATGTAAGGAGTGTTTTTTCTTTCGGGGTTGCTGGCGTACTCGCCAGCGTGCGGGGCATATCGGAGCGTACGATTTAGTTTCGAGCCACCACGCGCTCCGCGCGTGCGATTAGTCAGGATTGCTTTCAAAATAAGTTCGAATTTTGTACAATAGACACCGCCAAAAAACGAAATCGGATTTTAGAGCTGAAATTGGGTCGCGCCGAAGGCGCGACACTAATGCATTCCCCCCGCCGAATCCAGAATCCAAAAGGGTTTTCCACGCTCCGCGTGGCTCCTCGTTTGCCAATACAAAATAAAAAATGGTAATATTGGGTTGCACCAACTTTAGACACTTTCAGCTTTTTTATTTGCTTGAGCATCTAAACGGGCGACTGTGTTCAATTTTGCTGAAAGGTAAAGTTGGTGCAACATGGTCGCCCTTTTAGGTTTTTAAAACATATTATGAATAATCAAACCAAAAAGTTTTTCATATATACTCGCAAGTCTACCGATGACAAGGATAGACAAGTGAGAAGCATTTCGGATCAACTGGCCGAACTCAAAGAGTTGGCGTTGAAAGAGCAGGTCGAGATTGTCGATATTTTCGTGGAAAAACAAACTGCTAAAGTTCCGGGTCGGCCAGTCTTTAACGAAATGCTTTTGCGTATTGAAAAAGGTGAAGCGTCGGGAATTTTAGCTTGGCATCCCGATAGATTAGCGAGAAATAGTATTGATGGTGGGAAAATAATCTATCTGCTTGATACCGAAGTAATAACCGAGCTAAAATTCCCGACTTTCTGGTGTGATCCAACTCCACAAGGCAAGTTCATGCTTTCCATTGCCTTCGGTCAGTCAAAATATTATGTGGACAATTTGAGCGAGAATATCAAACGCGGACACAGGAACAAAGTGAAAGAAGGAATATGGCCTCGAAATGCTCCGCTTGGATATGTAAATGTAAAAGGTGGTATTCAACATGACAAGACACTTGCACCGCTTATCAAAAAACTTTTCGAGACATATTCCACAGGCACTTTCACTTTGCGGGAAGTCTGCGAAAAATTTCTCGCTCTCGGATTGAAAGGAAAAATTGGACTTTCAATCTCAAACTGTCAGAATATTTTGACTAATCCAATCTATGTCGGATTGATAAGGTGGCATAACGAAATATTTGAAGGAAAGCATGAGCCGATTATCTCAAAGAAACTTTTTGATCAATGTCAGGAAGTGATGAAAAGAAAGAGTAAGCCGAAATCTAGCGGTTTCAAACCATTTTTATATAGAGGATTTTTCCGTTGCGGAGAATGTGGTTGCTTTATTACCACAGAGCAACAAAAAGGTCATAACTATTTACGATGTACGAAAAGGAAAAATCCTTGTACTCAAAAATATGTTCGTGAGGAGCTCATCACTTCTCAAATTCAAGAGGAAATCAAAAAAGTTTCTTTGCCACTCGATTGGTTGAAATGGATGATTGAAGAAAATGCAAAAGATCAATCATCCGAAGTTCAATCGAGTGAGATTTTTTCTCAAAAAATTCAAAATGAAATTTCTCTTTTGGATTCCAAAATTGAGAAGCTGATGAACGCATATTTAGAAGACGCACTTTCGCTAGAGGAATATCGGGAAGCTAAAAGTGCGTTCGTTGGCTCTAAACAGCTTCTCAAAGAGAAATTACTAGCTTTTGAGCAAAAAGCGAATAATCGGTTCGAACTTGCCGACAAGTTTCTAAAAGCTTGTGTTTCCAATGTGGAATTGGCAAACGAGAGAACAAATGAAGAAAATGCTCATTTGTTCAAAAAAGTCGGTTCGAACTTTTTAATAAAGGATCGCCTTCGGCGCGACCGCATTTCTGGCGGGATTTTGAATTCTGAAATTCTGCGGAGACGGAGGGATTTGAAACTTACAGTTTCAGTACCTCAATTGGATATTTTATTTCGCAAGCTCACAAAATATCTCAATCGGGCTTCAAATCCCCCCGTAAGTCGCCCCGCGACTTACTCCTAAAATTTAACTTTGTTAAATTTTCTCCTGCGGTGTACTCGGGTTAAGTACCCGTGGGTACAAGCCTTGTAAGGGTATTTTAGCACTTTTTTAGGCGACTGTCTGAGGCAAGCGGGTCGGAAGCTGTAAATTTGTGAATGATACAAATGAGACACCTAAAAGGCTACCCTGGGACTGTCTCATTTAGACATAAGTCATTTACAGTTTTGACACCTTTGACAGTTTTTTCTCCCTGAGTCTTATCAGCTCCAACTGGTCTTCCTCTCGCTCATAGGCTCTCAAACGTCCTGAGAGTATTCCTACACGGTAAGAGGTGCCTTCGCTCATCAAACGCCAATTTGTGTCTTCCAAGGCCTTTTTTAGTAGTTTCTGGAGATCATGGGTACTTGCCATATCTCGACGCTCAGACATGGCATCATGAGTAGTAAACGGTAAAAAGAGGTCTTTACCCATATCAGGCTGACCGAATTGAAATTTGATATACGAAGCTTTTTCGAGAATAGGAACTAGAAGTTTTTCCAGATCAACAACAGTGAGTTTTTGAAGTTTAGCGACCTCTTCATATTGATCTTTGTATTTATCCTTTTCTTTCCACTCATCCATAAATCGAGCCATTCCCTCAAGTTGAGACTTTTCTTGAAGATTCTTACTCAACTTTTCTCCTGAAAGACAAAATCGTTCTCTATCTTTTTCATAATCTGGGTCTGGTTTTTCTTTATCCTTCATACTCAACTCCATTTCATCAGTCTTTGTGTAACCACAACCTGAGCAAGTCTCAATAGTGATAATTTTTCTATTTTCAATTCGTTCATCACTTCTCTCTAGAGTTGAGTTACACTTAGGACATAAGCTGGGCTTTATTTCATACTCTTCACCATCATTAAAGAACGCTCTGTGTGGAACACATCCATTTGGGCAATCATATATAAATAGAACCCTGTCACCTTTGGCGTCATTATGGTCATACAATATTTTACTACCTATAGCAGTGAGACTTTGGCATTTGAGACATCTGATTCCTCTAGGAGCTTCGGCATTTTCATATAGCTCATCTTTTCTGGTATCACGATCGATCCATTCTGTAATTGTTTTATCCTTGTCCTCATACCATTGGATAGTTGTATAAAGAAGATCATAATGAAGAGCTATTTCCGTGACTCCATTATAAAATTTCTCACTTACTTCTTTGGCAAGTTCCTCGCTTGGTTTTGAGTTCTTGTGGAAGTTCTCCCGCCACCTACAATCTTCAACGGTCAACCTGTCATATAAGTCAATATATTCTTGTTTGGGTTTAAGATATTTAGCCACAGAGTATTATAAAATTATTCTGTTAGTGATTTTATCTTATATTATTCAACACGCTCACCCTTCAAAGTATACGTACAATCTGGAAAATTATCACATCCCCAAAAAACACCATATGGACCCTTACGTCTGACTAATTGCCCGCCACAATCTTGGCATTTTCTCTTTGTATTGTTAGGATTTTTTTCACCTTCCATTTCTAATACGAAAGCAGATTTGTTTATATCTTCAGTGATGATAAAAACTTTATCCCTTGCCCGAGTCATTGCTACATACATCAAACGCCTTTCTTCTGCATGTGGATAAGGATCACCTTTACTTAAAACAATTTCTAAAAGTGGATCATCAGTAATTTCAGAAGGAAATCCATACTTACCAGATGTGACATCTAAAATAATTACATAATCTGCTTCGGAGCCTTTTGCGGCATGAATTGTCAAAAACTCTACATTCAGATTTTTGTATTGGTGTAAATATTTTGATAAATCTTCCGGCTTATTAAATTTGTATCGTCCAAGCAAAAACACACTTGAGATTTTTCCTTTTTGCACCGCGTCAGTATTGAGACTTCCGAGTATCTCATGAAAAAGTTTTTCAGTATTTTCTCCTTTCTTGTAAAAAATAGATACGGCTTCATCGGTAACAATTTTACCTGAGGTTACTTCTTTTTTTATCTGATTAGGATTTTTAAGAATGAATTTGTTCGAGACAATAGCGATGCTGTTATTAAATCTATTAGTTATGACTAGTTGGTTTTTTCTAGTATAACCATATGCTTCTTCAAAATTAGTCATGAGAGAAATATCTGAACCAGCAAATCTAAATATCGATTGCCAGTCATCGCCAACACAAAACAATTTTGTATCTGGGTTTTGATCACATATGGCTTTAACAAGCACATATTTACTTACTGAAAAGTCTTGGAACTCATCAATGATGACGTATTTATAATTTGCGTGATACAGCCCTCTACTGATAAAATCGGCTGCTTTAATCAACATGTCATGAAAATCAATAGAATTAGTTTTACTCAAACGATCCTCGTATGATTGGTATATAGGAGAAAATATTTCATAAAATGCCATCTCTCTCGCGTTACGGCGAGACCAAATCCTTTCACGTAGTTTTGGTAATGTATAACTATTGGATTTGCATAAATCGAGGAATGTGCTAAACAACTCAGTTATCTCTCTTATATTTCCACTCTTCTCTAACAGCGAATAAACTTCTTTTGGATCAGGCTGAAAAAAAGTCACACCAACCGACTGGAGTCTGTTTTTCAGATTTTCTTTCCATGTGTGCTCGGTAAATTCATAACTAAAAGTTTCTATCAGTTTTGTTTTGTATTTTTTGTGGAGATTTCGCTTCCATTCCATATCAGTTCGATATTTTGTTGATAGTGAGGTGTTTTGGGATTCATTTTGACTGAAGTGAACACGACCAGCCCGATTGATTCCAAAGTGTTCAATATAGATATCGTAATCAGGTAAGTAAAAGTCAGGTTTGTATTGTTTATATACACTTGTAGCAGTCTCGTGTTTATAAGATGATTCATATTCATATTTCAATCCGTGCATATATAGAAAGTTTGCAATCATAACTTCCTGTTGACTTTTAACTTGCTCACGACGAAAGGTAATGTTTCTTTCGGTCTTTACGTACTTGTAGTAGTCATCAAGATTATTAAAACCAGGTTCTAGAACAACAGGTTTAAGATAATAAGCAAAATAATCAACCACAAAGGTTAAATATTTGTCGTTTTTTAATAAACTCTCGAACTCTTCATTGAGGAACTTTTGCTTTGCGGAATTTGAAGCAAATGCTAAATCTGGTTTCTTACCAAGGACACCTCCCAAAATAGACAAACCGAAACTATGAAATGTTTGAGCTTTTATATTCTTACCAGGAAATTTCTTGGTAATTCTGTCTGTAAGCTCATCAACTGCACGACCAGTAAAAGATAGAAGGAGTATTTCTTCTGGTTTAATACCTACTCGTTCAGTTAGGTAAGCTAGTTTACCTAATATAGTTGTAGTTTTTCCTGTTCCAGCACCAGCAACTAACAATGTGTTATCTTCATCTGACGCAATAGCAACGATTTGCTGGTCGTTATTTTGTATATCTTTTTCGGTCAACATTTTTCTGATATTTGGAGACTCCTGCATAACAAATTTCTCGTTCAAGTTATTTATGACTAGTTCTCTACCTTTATTCCAGTAATCACCAAATGTTGTAACTGTCTTTTTTAGTGGGTCTTCTGTTTTTACAACATAAAATACTGGATCCAACATTTCTGCCAAATGTTTATACTTTTCCTTCCATATACGATACTGCCGATCACTCACGTACCAGTTGCTTTGAGTTAAAACTGAAAAATCAGCTAATGCATTATTGAAAAATGGCTCATATTGTTTAAGAGAAAGTAGTAAATCAAGTGAGTGTTTGTTATTAAAATATCCACCAATCTTGTATATCGCAAATATTACTATAATACCTATGATTAGAAATTCCATAATTTTTTAGTTTGTACTTTTTGATATTTTAAAAATATCTTTATTTAGTTTGCGAATCATTGGTTTCAACTCTTTCATTGAAATAGAATACATTTCCGAAGTTATTTCTTTTATTGACCGTTCTAATTTTGCGGACAGTTCTGCCGATGTTGTTCCTTTCTTACTTTTAACCATTTGATCTACAATAAAACCTTTCATATCTCTTCCAGCTTTATATGTATCTCGTAATTCTTTTTCAAAATCTTTAGAATCTTTAAATTTTAATATCTGATGTATAACTTGATTTCTTTTCTTTCTGTAATTATCAAGATTTTCATAGAGTTGTTTATTAATTTTTCCAGCAACAAACAACTCATCAACCAATCTAGCTAGTTCAAAATTGTTTGATTTTTGCTTTAAATTAGGGTGAGACTCAAATATTGATTTCAAAAACAGAAGAGCAAAACTTTTAATTACACTTTCAAAAAGGCAAGATTGTATTAAAAAAGCTTCTAGATATCTTTTTTCTGAAAAAGCTAATTCTGCTTTGCCCACTAATTGTCTGTAATTTTTTTCTTCGATGGTCATCATGGTTATAAAAGTTAAAGTATCTTTTCTATTTTGATTTATATCATTTTTCTTAAAATATTCCAGATTTCAACCATCGCCAAAGTATCTAACTTACAATATTTTAAGAGATTTTCTCTGATTTTTTCTCTCTCCTCTGGTGTTGTAGCTTCTTTTGTACTTCTTTCCCACTCACTCAATGCCATCGTTCCATCTTGAATATCAAGGTTTTTATATGATAATTCTGGTAATAATACTGGCAATACTTTTTTAATAGAGGCACTTCCATAAAAGTTTGGGTGTAAAAAATCTTTTTTGAAAACTAGCATCAAATCGTATACACGCTTATTAATGTCTTCTAAAAAGCCCTTGTATTCTGGGTGTATTTCTGCAAGTTCTATATTTCTCCCTTTCTCAAAACTTTCATTCCATACGAGTACGCTTCCTGTTGGACCAATCTTTTCCTGCATCATCTTAAGTAATCCTGTTGTTGCCGTTTCAAAATCATTTCCTAGATATTCAAAATGTTTAACTTCTCCATTTTCATTCATTATATGTATCGAGCATTGAAAAACAATCTGTTGATTCGTCTTATATCCATCAAGTACTGGGTACGGTTTACCGAAAGTCTCGTAATCTAGAAAATATAAAGGGAACTTTAAATTCGAGAGGGTCTCCTTTATAGATTCAGTGTTAACGAGTGGTTTACCTAATTTTTGAAGTATTACTTTTCCTCGTTGTATTTCAGTAAGGTCAAAATCATCAGGAATATCTTTAATATCTAAGATGTTGTCATCTAAAAGAGTTTGCAGTTTCTTTCCAGTAACAATATGGTGGACAGAGTACTTTGGTACCTGAGGATTAAATAATTCAAAACTGTCACACCGTTGTCCATGACTTCTATATATGCAATCACAACCATCTAGTGATATTTCTTCTTTTTGTAATAAAGATAATGCGTCTTTAATTTCAGTGAACACACTTTCTTTACTTGCCTGAACATCCTCAGTTACGTTTTCTGTGATAAACAGCTTGTGAGGATCAATATCTCCATCTCGTCTGTATTCTTTGTTGACATGAATAATGTAACTTTTGTCTATATTATTCCCTGCTTGCTCAGCAGTAATTGTTTGAAAGGTAATATCCTTTATATGATTATGCTGTAGATCCGTTTTTATTTCTGAACTAGCTTTAACTTCATATATATCCCATTTATTCGTATCTGTATTAAAAACAAGAATATCTATCTTTGCAAAAAGACCCTCTTGTGTTTGAAATGTAGCTTGAAATATGGTTTTATGTTCTTGTATCAAATTTTTAGTCTTAGCGATAAGAACATCTTTGTTACCAGTGACACTTATTCCATCTGGAAAAAGCTGTTGTGCATACTCTTCTATTTCGTAACCATCCTTGATAAGTTTTTCTAGAAATAGAGACATCTCACCCTCAATATATAGTTCAGGTTTTTTCTTTTTTACCCAGAGCCACTTAGGGCAAATTAGATATTCTTTGAAATCTGTTTTTGTGAGAATCATAATCGGGTTGTATATTATTAATAAGTTAATATTTCCACTTAATATACCCACAAGAGCATTGTTTAAAACCAGACTTTTCATTATTTAAATTATTTACGTTTTTATTACAATTTGTACATGTAAATCTAGCTACCGCTTTTTCACAAGCTTCTATTAACACGGATGCTTCTTTCTCAACGATATTAAATTCATGAGATGACTTATTTGCCCAAGATACAACGAGCCTGTCTGCAACTTTTATATCGTCTAGTGCTTCAGTAAATGATTCATAATTTGTTCCATCACGTTTTATTTGGAAAGAAGTTGATAGTGACACAATTTTTTCTAAAAACTCATGGACCATTCTATGATCATTTCTTTCTCTGTGTAGATAAGGAAGACTAATTTTTAAGGATTCTGCAATGACTGGTATGTGAGCATCCATAATTTTACGAGCTGTATTTCCAGCAGAATCAGGATGTGTTGGTAAAAAAGCTCTAGCATCATCAAAAGTATATTGTTTTGTTGAAAATCTAATACCTATCTCTGGGCTTTCCCAAGGCATCAGAGTTTTAAATTCCCATATCTTTGTATCTAACTGTGCTCTCAAATCAATATACCAATCACGTTCATGAGTAAAAAGAATTACTTGCCTATCTGAAAATTCTTTTTCCAAAAGAGACCCTACCATACCCCTGTGATTACGATCAAAACTTACCACAACATCATCTAAGACCACAGGATTGTTAGGATCCTTTTTTGCCATTGCAAGGAAAATACAAAGACCCAAACTATTTCTATGACCTTCAGACAAAGTTAGACGAGGAGAGTCCTGATCAATTCCATAAAATTTTAAACCAACTTCTATAGCCTTATCAATATCATCTGGCAGACATAACTTAACATCCTCTACTTTTTCATTAGGATGTAATATTCCCCACATACGAGCTATATCAGCTGATATAGTGCCAATAACTGTAGATGCTTGAGTTCTTATTTGCTCACGATAAAGTTTTTGTAGAGTAGATATGAAAGCAATTAATTCTTCAGTATCCCTTACTTTCTTTTCAAGCTCAGAAGCCTTAACCATTTGTTGAAGCGTTTCAAGTTTTTCTTTGTCAATCAGTAATTCAGCAACATCTGCAAGAGGGCTAACTATCTCTTTTTTAGCTTCTTCAATTATTGGAATTATTTTATTTTCAATCTCGATTTGAATTTCACTTGTGCATGAGCTACGAACACTATCGACCTTCATAGATTCAATAAAGCTAATTGCAATATGATCTTGCTTAGCTTTCCAATCTTTTATTTGATCTTGAGACAAGACTCTTTTGAGGTTCTGTAAATTTTCACAAAGACTGCTTATATCAGTTTTGTGTAAATTAAAGTTTGTAACAGCTTCTTTTAATGTCACTTCTTCTGCTTTAATATGAGAAGAAAACAGTGCTGATGAAATTGGTTTGCCACAGGCGGGGCATTCAATTTCTTCATCTTTATTTTTTTCTGAGTAAGAAGCCGCGGCTTTTAAAACGTTAAGTTTTTCTGCTATTAAGGGGTTAGCTGATTCACCAAGTTTAATAGCACTTGCTTTTATATCAATCAGATTAGTTTTTATATCTAATTTAGAAAGTTCCAAAAAAGACGAATGCCTCTTTTGTTCAATAGATTGGTGTGTAATTTTAAGCTGAAGAGCAGTTAATGTATTCGTAAGTAATTCAATAAATGTTTCAGTTGTTGCTTTCTTTTTACAATATATTTTATATAAATTATTTAAGTCATTTTCTATACTTACCTTAGTAGCATTCTTGAAAACAAATTTTCTTTTGGTTTCGATTTTATTTATTTCTAATCTCTTGGTATCAAGATCACCAACAATTGGAAGGTTTTTCTCTATTTTTCTTAAATTTTCTGCGACGACTTCTAAATGACTCAAACCAAGTAGTGGTAACAGAGCAGAATATTTATCTCCTTTAGTATTAGCTATAAAATCTGCTACTTCATTTTGACGAAGAACAGTTCGTCGATAATCCCAAGAATTAACATCTGAAGTTGCAGGGGTAACAACAAAACTACCATTTTTTTGTATCTTTGTTTCAAGAATAGAATTATTTTCTAAAGTAATGGATATATCTCCACTTTGATTTTCAGGTATGTGAGTATTTATAACAGCTTTTTCTTGCCTCTTACCACTATACTCATGGGCAAGATGATTAATTCTTCCGTTGTTAATATTATGTTCAATAGCATCAACGAATGATGACTTTCCAGCACCATTTTCCCCATAAAGAACTAACGACTTCAAATTTAAATCAAGTTCTACTGGATCTGCGGCACCCCTAAACCTGTCTCTTATACA
>JBEBJP010000024.1:0-11784 GCA_040079825.1 Parcubacteria group bacterium | reverse complement strand
GCCAAGGGCACCGCAGAGTAGCTAAGTCGGGAAGGGATAAACTCTGAAAGCATCTAAGAGTGAAACCCACTTCAAGATTAGAAATCGTTTGAGGCCCGTAAGAGATTATTACGTGATAGGCACTAGGTGGAAGCATGGCAACATGTGTAGCCAAGGTGTACTAATTAGCCGATTCTTATTAGGAAATTTAAGTGCCACACACTTCATCCTGTTACATGGAATGAATTCCATGAAATGTTTTACTTTTACAATTGAATAAATCAATCACAAATCGATTTTTGTGTTTTGGTACCTTGACGCGAGGGTCACACCCGTTCTCATTCCGAACACGGAAGTTAAGCCTCGTAGTGCCGATGATACTCTTCGGGGGAAAGTAGGTAGACGCCAGAACAGAGAAATCGATTTTTTTCGTATTCAAAAATCTGCTATTATATGTGAATGGCACTTTGGTCTACTAAAAGACGTTTTATATATGGAGGTAGTACTATTTTGGTATTGGCTATTTTATTTAGCGCTGTGTTTTTCAGTGCTTTTTATCGAGCGCCGACTTGTTCTGATGGAAAACAAAATGGGGAGGAAAAAGGTGTGGATTGTGGAGGGGGCTGTGTTAACTTATGTGCAAACGACACTCTAGCTCCTGTTGTTTTGTGGTCAAAGATTTTTAATATTTCAGGCGATGTTTATAGTGCTGTGGCTTATGTTGAAAATCCAAACATAAGTTCAAAAAACAAGAGCGCCAAATATGAGTTCAAAGTCTACGACGCAAACAACAAACTAATTTTAACTAAAGAAGGTGAAACAAGTGTTCCAAAAAATAAAAAGTTTACGATATTTGAAACAGGACTCGTTATAAAAAGCACAAAACCAAAATCAGCTGATTTTAAATTTACTTCATTTTCCACTTGGGAAAAAGATACAACAAAGGAACCAGATATAAAACTAAAATATGGTTCACTCGTTTCCACTACAACGTCTCCTCGTATTTCAGGAGTTATCTCCAACGAATCCTTGGAAACAATTCCACAGTCTGAACTTACTGTTTTTGTGTTGGATGGCAATGAAAATGTCGTGGCAGCTTCCAGAACTTTTATAGAAAACCTTCTGGCTAAAACTTCACAGGATTTCGTCTTTACTTGGCAAAAACCGTTCGATTTGGGAGTGGAAGTTTGTGCTAACCCAGTAGACGTGGTTGTTTTGTTGGATAAATCTGGAAGTATGAAATCAGAATCTATTAATCCACCCGAACCATTTGGAACAGTTCTTTTGACAGCAAAGGAGTTTGTAAATAATTTGAACAAAGAGGATCAAGTTAGTATAGTTTCCTTTGGTACAAATGCTAAGTTGGAGAATGAGCTTTCGTCGAATAAGAACCAGGTCATCTCCGCTATAGATAATATATTCTTTAGCACAACAACGAACGAGCAAACCAATATTTCTGAAGGTCTTACAAAAGCTTTAAATGAACTAAAGTCCGAAAATGTTAAAGCTGAAAGTAGAAAAGTCATAGTCCTTTTGACCGACGGCTTGCCAACTATGCCGACCAGTACTAGCACTAAAGACTTTCCAGCATTTTCTGCAAAACAAGTCGCTAAAAGCATAAACGAAGCAAAAATAGATTTGTACACGATAGGTCTGGGTTCCGACGTGAGTGAGGAGTTTTTGAAGGCAATATCTTCTTCTGGTTCACATTATTTCTTTGCTCCGACTCGAGGAGATTTGGCTAATATTTATAGCAAAATAGCTTCAAGTCTTTGTGTTAACAAACCAAACGTAATAACTGTAATATATCGATCTCTCTAAAAATGCAATATGAATTTAATTTTTTTAAAAAATATTTTCAAAAATATTGACTGGTTTTTGTTTTTTTCTGTGTGTCTTGTATCTCTGGCTGGACTGGTCACCATGAACTCTTTCTCCGGGAATAGTACTTTTTTTGAACGTCAATCTATTTGGTTAACAGTTTCTGTTTTAGCTTTTTTTGTTTCTAGTTTTGTGGATTGGGGATTTTTGAAGAACACTAGAGTCATAGTTACTTTATTTGGTTTGTCAGTTGGTATGCTTTTTATGCTCTTTGTAACAGGTAGTGTTTTTAAAGGTGCCAAGAGTTGGTTTGATTTGGGAGCATTTTCTTTTCAGCCTATTGATCCTATAAAGTTGGTTATAATCTTGATACTAGCAAAATATTTTTCGCGCAGGCACATAGAGATTGCCAACATAAGACACATACTGGTTTCAGGGTTTTATGTTTTTGTTATTTTTGTTTTGGTATTTCTACAACCTGACTTTGGTTCTGCAATCATCATCTTTTTTGTTTGGTTGGGTATGGTGTTGGTCTCTGGTATATCAAAAAAACATCTTCTAGCAGTTTTCCTTGTGGGGCTTGTGACGTTCGGTGGATTGTGGCTATTTGTGTTCAAACCATATCAGAAAGACCGTATAATGACGTTTATCAATCCTTTAACTGATATACGTGGATCTGGGTACAACGCTTATCAATCCACCATTGCGGTTGGTTCAGGACAGTTTTTGGGAAAGGGAATAGGTTATGGTACTCAATCAAAACTTCAGTATCTACCCGAGTATCAAACAGACTTTATTTTTGCTGCTTTCGCTGAAGAGTGGGGATTTGCTGGAGTTATAATTCTTTTTATTTTATATGGGATTGTTTTTTTGAGAGCTCTCCAGGTTGCTTTTAAGGGTGGAGGGAATTTTGAAGTGTTGTTCGGAGTTGGTTTAGTCATCTTATTTCTTGTTCACTCTATTATTCATGTTGGTATGAATATTGGACTACTTCCTGTTACGGGAAATACTTTGCCGTTTATGAGTTACGGCGGAAGTCATTTATTAACAGAGTTTATAGGACTAGGAATGCTTATGAGTATGAGGAGAACTTCTCGGGCGGTTCACAAGGATATTGCCCAAAACGAACTAGTTGGCATTTAATTGCGGTCTTTTTGCAGATTTTACTTTCCGTATAGTTCTAGGGTCCTTTTGACCATCTGACTCAAAGAAAAATCTTTCTCTATTCTTTCTTTTAGTTTCAAACCAAATTCCTTTCTCTCTTCTGGTTTGTCTATTATGTATTCTATGGATCTAGTTATTTCTCCAACTCTGCCTTTTGTGGTTAGTATTCCACTTACTCCGTTTTCAATAATATCTGGTATGCCACCAACCGAACTAGCAATAACTCCAAGTTCCGCCATTCCTGCTTCTAGTATGGTGTAGGGTAGGCCTTCTTTGATAGAAGTTAGCATAAAAATGTCAAAAGCTTTCAGATATTCTTTTGCTTTATCAACAAATCCAACCAAGAAAACTTTGCTTTCTAAGTTGTATTTTCTTATCATTTTCTCTAGTTTCGCTCTCTCTTCACCTTCACCCAAGATAAAATATTTGAATGGATGGTTTACTTTGGAAAGAGCTTCTATGGCGTATTCCAAACCTTTGTTTTTGTGGAGTTCAGCTATGGTTCCGATCCAAGTCTCCTCAGTGTGTGTTTTTATATCCAGCCTTTTAACTATATCTTTCTGTGCTGTTTGTTTTTCCTTGAAACGTATATTTTCCACTCCGTTTCTTATCATAAAAATTTTACTGTCTTTTATTAAGGGGAGTTTCTTTATAGATTCTTTTTCTTGTGGAGCTATAACTATCGTTTTATGAGAAAGCAGTACAGTAATCCATGCCAAAAACCATATAATAATATTTTGGTATTCAGGTCTGTTTTCGTTAAATGTCCAACCATGAGAAGTGTAGATTATTTTTTTTATGAAAAGTATTCTCCCAACTAAACCACCTAGTCCTCCAGCTTTTGGACTATTTAGGTGTAATACATCGGGTTTCTCTTTCCATATTATTTTAAGTAAAACAAAAAAACTCTTTATTTCCGCTATAACTGAGATGTCTCTTTTTAGGTTTTTTAAGGTGTAAGTTTTTATGTCCTTCTCAATCAATTTGTTCTTTAGAGCTTCTCCTTCGCCGGCTATGACAAAGACATCATATTTTTGTTTTGGTAGGTTAGTGGCTAGTTGGTATACGTATTTTTGCGCCCCACCCCAGACACCTTTTGTGATAATAAACCCAACTTTCTTCTTCTTTTCTGTCTTTTCGCCATCTTGCATATCTTGCTATTTTAGCATAATATAGTCCTATTATCTATGACCACTCTAACCAGAAAAGAAGCCATTATTTTGTTTTTTGGTGACATTTTTTTCTTCGTTTTTTCACTGTGGTTATCACTCTATTTTCGTCTAGCCGAATTTCCAAACGCTGAGACATTTCAAACTCACTTGAAGCCTTTTTCTATACTGTTTGTTGTTTGGATTTTTGTTTTCTTTATCGCGGGACTCTATGAAAAGCACACTCTGATTCTGAAAAGCAAATTGCCTAGTGTTATTTTTAATGCACAGGTTGCTAACAGCATCTTTGCTATTATTTTCTTTTATACCATATCCATCTTTGGAATCACTCCAAAAACTATATTGTTTATATATCTTATAATTTCTTTTATTTTCATCCTTTTCTGGAGATTATACGGAACTTCACTTTTTGGTTCTCGAGATAAACAACCTGCACTGCTTATAGGATCAGGCGATGAGATGAAGGAGTTGTTGGCAGAGGTAAACGGCAACAACAGATATGACTTGTCTTTTGTGTCGTCTATAGATGTAAGTGATATTTCAGGAATAGATATTCAAGAAGATATTGTAAAGCAGGTATATTCTGAAAATATAAAAATAGTCGCGGTGGACTTTTCTCATGAAAATATGACTCCGCTTTTGCCTCATTTGTACAACCTTATTTTTTCAAAAGTTAGGTTTATTGACTCACATCGCATTTATGAGGATATTTTCGATAGAATACCGCTCTCGTTAGTGAACTATAGTTGGTTTTTGGAAAACATATCTACTTCACCCAAATTTACCTACGACTTTTTGAAACGAGTTATGGATTTTGTTGTTTCTTTGGTGTTGGGAGTTGTTTCTTTGGTTTTTTATCCTTTTGTTTATATTGCTATAAAGCTGGACGATGGGGGACCGGTGTTTATTTCTCAAGACAGGGTTGGTCGTGATGGTAAAAAAATAAAGTTGTATAAGTTTAGATCAATGAGTAGGAATGAGGTAGATTTGACCAAGAAAACTGAAAATAAAATCACACGAGTTGGTGGGTTATTGCGCCGAAGTAGGATAGATGAACTGCCACAGCTTTGGAATGTTCTAACAGGGGATATTTCTCTAATAGGTCCTCGTCCCGAACTTCCAACTGGAGTCGCTATCTATGACAAGGAGATTCCTTATTACAATATTCGTCACCTTATAAAACCTGGACTGTCTGGTTGGGCACAGATACATCAAGAGATTCACCCGCACCACGGAGCCGAGATAAATCTGACAAAAGAGAAACTAACTTATGATATTTATTACATAAAAAATAGATCATTTTGGTTGGATATAAAGATAGCTTTGAAAACTATAAAATCTCTCTTGTCTCGAGAGGGTATATGAAACTGTGGATAAACTGTGGATAACGTTTCTAATAAGGCTTATTTTTTAACATATTTGACATAGTATAAAAATAGTGTTCTAATACTTTGACACTTGCTATATTCTATATGATAGTTGTATAATCTAGTCAGAAGTCAGGAGTGGGTAACCATTCCACTCCCCCTAACATCCATCAACGTCAGCGAGGACCCTATGACCCGTAAGTTTGTGCTCATCGTGTTCACGCTGATCGTCAGCGTGATTACTCTGGCTTGTGGTGGTTCGCCCACCGCGCCCTCGGTTGTCGGTCCATCTCCGGCACCCCCCATCACCCTGAATCCGGGCACTCCTCCAGCTCAGAACGTCGTACCGACGACCATGAAGTGGAGCGACGTTCCCGTCCCGTACACCCCAGAAGTCAAACAGTGGTTGATCGACAACAACATCAACAACTACGGGCTTGTCGGAGCAACGGACAGGGTGGTCAAGTTCCCCATCACCGTTCTTCCTCCTTCGGATATGTCTCGTGAGGCGGTGGAATGGGCCTTCAACCAGTGGGTTTCGGCAACTGGTGGCAAGATCAGCTTCCAGCTCGTTACGGACCCTGATTCAGCAGACTTCGTATCGAGTACTGCTTGGAGTGAGCCAAGTGCTTCCCCTGGCGAAGGTAATGGAGCTTGTGGCTATGCTAGCCCCGGGTTCTCTACCGTGTTTCCAGGCACTCTGGTGGGCGGAAGAATGTTTTTTGCCCACACACTCAAGCCCGAATGCAAGCAGGTGGACCAGGGTTTGGTGTTCGCTCACGAAATTGGTCACCTTTTGTTTGCAAGAGGTCACTTCTCAGAAGTGGGTATCATGGGGACGTCACCGTTCCCGCGCATGACAGAGATGATGAAACAAGCCGTCAATGTCGTGTACTCACTTCCACCGAGAACCGTCTTGGTGGACTGATGATGGATGTTACACCCGACCCTTCTCTATCCAGAGGGGGGTCGGTTATCTATTTTATTTACGATTTTGTGGACAAAAATATTGCAAGTTCATCTTCATAATAATATACTTGGAATATGGAACCACAGAATATAGACAGTAGTGTTTTAGAAAAATCTAAATTTAATAAAAGTTATTTAAAATATTTTCTTATACTTTTAGTAGCGTGTATAGTTTTTTATTTTGTTTTTGCTCCCCTTTTTCAAAAAAAATACACAGGTTTGGAAGTTGCAGTCAAAATAAATTCTTTTTTGGATAAAAGTCTTCTAAAAAATGGTGGGATGATCGCTGGTTTTGGTTGTTCAAAAGTAACCAAAGAATGTTCCGAGATAGTACCTATTAACAACAATCAGCCACACTTGGGCCAGGCTATATATTCATACTATTTACTAGGTCAAGTTACTGGCGACGCTTCTTATAGAGCAAAGTCAGATAAGGCTATGGATTTTGTTTTAGAGAGTTGCAAAACCAACGTAGAGATGTGCGCTTGGAACTTTTTCCCTATGTCTAGGTATTATTTTGATACAAAAGAAAACAAATACCTTATAGGTATGTTGGCGCCTTCTGTGCAGTTTTTGAGAATGAACAGTGACTTTGTTATAGATCAAAACGTGGGTCACAAACTAGGCTCTCTATATAAAGCCACAAACGATGAAAAATATAAAACAAAACTTCTAGAGGTTGCAAACGGTGAACTTGCAAAGTGGCCTTATGGCCCAGAAGTTCATTCAGGTAGGTCTATTCAGGTTATCTGGTCTGTATTTTTACCTGCATATGAAATAACAAAAGATAAAAAGTATTTAGTAGCTTCAGAGAATTACTTTAACACTTTTGATTTATCAAAGAACTTTTACAGGTTTCTCTTCCTAGATCCTATAGTAAAGGGAGCAGATGCGCTTATAACTCTCTCTGAAATAAGTGAAAAAGGCGCCTTTTACAAAGAACAGGCTCATTCAACACTACAATTGTTGATAGATACGTATTGGGATAGTCCGGAGAATGTAAAAGTCAGTGGGGACTATGGTTTTATAGAAATGCCTGAAAGGGGCAAGGAAAACGTTGTTTGGAAAAAAACAATAACAAACGGCTGGATTTCAAAATCTTTTATAAGACTGCCAAACGATAAATTTAACTTACCAAAAAATAAAAAATAATATGAAAATTTTCTCGTCAGTAATAAAGATTTACGTTACGTGTTTGTTATTTATAGTTGCGGTTTTGGTTCCTTTTGGTGATCGGAACGACGTATTAGCTTCCTGCGATGTTTTGTGTTCCGCTCACTCTTGTACTTCATATGGAAAAGCTTGGACATGTGATGACAATTATTATCAATACAGCTGTTCGTGGACATATGAATGTGTGAGTCATGGAGAAGTTTGTTGGGATCCAGATCCGGCCACTGAATGTATCACACCCATCCCACCAATCACGTATTATGGTTGTATGGATAATCGAGCCTGTAATTACAATTCTACAGTTACAGTAGATAATGGTACTTGCGAATATTCTTCATGTGTTACTCCTCCTAGTGGTGGAGGAGGCGGCGGGGGTGGAAATTCTGGCCCAGTATGTGGAAATGGAAAAATTGATGCTGGAGAGGACTGTGACGGCGGTGCTGGATGTACTGCTTGTGTGTGGGATGCTTCCACTTGTGCTTTACCAAACAATATAACTTACTACAGCGAAGTAGCTTCTCTGACTGATTGGAGGTCCTCATATTTAGCTGATAACAAATGCTATTGGCCGAATCAAGGTTCCGAAGTCGATCTAAGTTGTGTTGAGACTCAACCAACAACTTCTGTGCTAGGCACATGGAGGTATACTACTTCCGGTGGAGATGAACTACCTGTGGGAAAAAACGCTTGTCGTCGTGATAACATAAGTCCTGGAACTATAACAAGTTTTGGTCCAGGAGACCCAGGTAATCAGGATGATGACTATCACATAGACTCTTGTTATAGAAAATTTGCTTGTGCTTCTTATACTACACCATCAACTCCAACTTTCAATTTTTCCTGTGTTGGTTCTTGTGTAGTACCTTTCAACTCACCAGCAACTATTAGTTGGTCTGCTGTGACAAACACTACTGGATGTACTGCAAGTGGTGGCTGGTCAGGAGCTAAATCAAGTGCTGGGGGGTCATATAACGTTTCAGACTTGGTAACGGACACAACTTATACTCTGACATGTGCCAGTGCAAACGGTAGTGTTGAAAAATCAGTAACTTTCACAGTTCAAGCGCCAAGCCTTCCAAAATTTAATGTATCGGTTTCTAAAAATGTTAATTCCGGTGGAGTTATTACGAGTTCTCCTATGGG
Organism: Parcubacteria group bacterium; assembly: GCA_040079825.1. GTDB lineage: Bacteria > Patescibacteriota > Minisyncoccia > Phycocordibacterales > DATDWN01 > C7867-006. The sequence continues at coordinate 2,999 of JBEBJP010000024.1, read as the reverse complement.
TATAGATTGTGGACCTGTGTGTGCTTATGACTTTTATGAAAATAGTTCTGTTATTTTGACACCGATACCTAGTTCGTCTTATTGGAAGTTTGCTGGTTGGGGAGGTGATTGTTCTGGATTTGGATTGTGTGCGTTTATTGTGGATGGTATAAAAAGTGTATCAGCTAGTTTTGTTCCGAGACCATTTATTTATGAGGAATTTTAGTCAAAAATAGGGCTGATTTTGTTAAAATCCCGGGTAAACTCGGGATTTTGATTTGTTGCTTTTTTGGTCTAAATAAAGTAGTCTATTAAACGTATTTGTTGATTCTATATTAATAATTTGTAAAAAATATGCTGAAACACAGAGTATTGTCGGTTGTTATAATAGTAGTAGCTTGTCTTATTGGTTTCTTTGTCTATAAAACTGACAGAGTTTCAAAAGAAGACTCTCCTAGATTAGCAAAGTATGCTTTTAAACTTGGACTAGACTTAAATGGTGGAACAGAATTAACTTACCGTGCTGATGTAGACAAAGTAAAATCTGGTGATGTAAATGGAGCGATGTCTTCTCTTCGAGATGTTATTGAAAGACGTGTAAACCTTTTTGGTGTATCTGAGCCAATAGTTACAGTAGTGAGTCCTGGTGTTGTATCAGGTGGTAGTGAGTACCGCTTGCTAGTTGAACTTCCAGGTGTTACTGACATACAACAAGCCGTTGCTCTAATAGGAAAAACTCCACAACTCGAATTTCAACTTGTAAGACCAGAAGCAAAGAAGTTTACAGAAGAAGAGATGAAGACAAAATCTGTCTCAGAAATATTTATGCCAACTGGTTTGGATGGAAGTTATCTAGATAAAGCTCAGCTACAGTTTACACAAGGTGGCTCTGCTCAGCTTGCAAATGAACCGATAGTTGCATTGAGTCTTAACTCGGAAGGTCGCGATTTGTTTGCCAAAATAACACGTGAAAACAAAGGTGAAGTTTTAGCTATTTTCTTGGATGGAGTTGTTATTTCAAGTCCTGTAATTCGAGATGAAATCAGTGATGGTAAAGCTATTATTTCTGGTGGGTTTAAAGTAGATCAAGCAAAAGCTTTGGTTCGAGATTTGAACTACGGTGCACTACCTGTTCCTGTTGAACTTATTTCAACTCAAACTATCGGTGCATCACTTGGTCAAGACGCTAAAACATCTGGCGTAAAAGCAGGTGTAGTCGGATTTGCACTTATTGTTGCTTTTCTAATTCTCTGGTATAGACTCCCAGGATTTGTAGCTTCTATTTCACTTATTATTTATATTATTATTTCTTTGGCGGTGTTTAAACTTATACCTGTTGTCTTTACTGCAGCGGGTATCGCAGGATTTATCTTGTCTATTGGTATGGCTGTGGATGCAAATATTCTTATTTTCGAGAGAATGAAAGAAGAAATAAAGAATGGTAAAAGCATACACGATGCGCTTCATGAGGGCTTTTCTAGAGCATGGCTTTCTATTCGCGATTCTAACATTTCGTCTATGATAACTGCGATTATTTTGTTTTGGCTTGGTACTAGTGCAATAAAAGGTTTCGCTCTTACTCTTGGTCTCGGAGTTATAATCTCAATGTTAACTGCTATCACAATCTCAAGAACATTTTTGTTTGCTATTGCTCCAAAGGGTAGTAGTCGAGGTAAAATGTCGAAATTTTTATTCAGTAACGGCTTACACTTTTAACTTTCAGTCTTTATAACTTTAAAACTAATATTATGTTCATAGTAAAAAATAGAAAATTTTTCTTCGCACTCTCTGCACTACTTGTAGTGTTGTCCGTGGTTTCTGTCTTGGCGTATGGATTGAATCTAGGTATAGATTTTAAGGGTGGATCAATGTTGGAAGTTAGTTATGAGTTCCAGAGGCCAGAAATGGCAGGTATACGATCATCACTAGATGCATTAGACCTTGGCAACTACGTACTTACACCATCAGGTGCATCTAACTATATTTTGAAGACACGAGACTTGAATCCAGCAGAAAAAACAGTTGTCCTTTCTGCTTTCCAAACAGATACAACAAACCCTGCAAAGGAGGAACGTTTTAACTCTCTTGGTCCAGTTGTTGGAAATCAACTAAAGAATAAAGCTCTTATCGCGATCTGCCTTGTGGTTCTCGCTATCGTTCTATTTATTACTTTTGCATTTAGAAAAGTTTCAGTTCCAGTGGCTTCATGGAAATATGGACTTGCAACTATTGTAGCTCTTGCTCATGACGTTATTATTCCAACAGGAGTATTTGTGGCTTGGATTCATTTTAATGGAGGGGAGTTAGATTTGCTTTTTGTGACTGCTCTACTTGCGATACTAGGTTATTCTGTGCACGACACTATTGTGGTGTTTGACCGTGTGCGCGAGAACCTAAAAGTGGTTTCAAAAAATGAGTCATTTATCGAGACAGTTGGTAAGTCTGTAACTCAGACATTTGGACGATCTATCAACACTTCACTAACTATATTTCTTGCTCTAGTTTCTGTTTACTTCCTAGGAGGTGCCTCAACAAGGGACTTTGCGTTTGTGCTCCTTATTGGCGTAATCGCAGGAACATACTCATCTATATTCGTAGCTTCACCCCTTTTGGTGACCTTGGAAAAGCTCCAGAAAAAGGCCTAAAACTAGAGTGGCAAAATGGGCTTGACTCTAAACTAAAAATGACTATACTGTACAAGTGCCTGAAATAAGGCACTTTTAGTTAGTACTTTGACAATCAAATTGAATTATAGAATGTATTTATAAGTGCAAGTTTTCGTCACTTTTGACGGGATGTCAGTTCCGTCAAAAACGACAAATATTCTTTATAAATGATTCTGGATATGAAAATCTAAGCAACGATTTTCAGCTTCAATAAACACATAAAAGATACACACAACATTACAACAGCCAGATGCAAAGGCGCATCATGAGATAAAAAAGATTTATATTGTTTTTTATTTTGTTCCGTTCATTATTTAGTTTTTGATTAAACTTTTATAATGGGTAAGCTAAGTG
>JBEBJP010000023.1:0-13124 GCA_040079825.1 Parcubacteria group bacterium | reverse complement strand
CATAGTTACTCCGTACAATATCCCCGCACGCGACATTGTTTCCCTGTTATGAGTTATAACAATAAGTTGTGAATACTTTGCCAAATTCTCTACCATATCTCCATACTTCTTTGAGTTTGCTTCATCCAACGCCGCATCTGTTTCATCTAGAATAATAAACGGTGGTGGATTTACCTGAGATATAGCAAACAAAAGCGCAATAGAGGTCAAAGCTCTCTCTCCACCAGAAAGCATCATCAATCCTTTAACTTTTTTCTTTGGAAGGGAAACTTCGATATCAATACCGTCGGAGCTGTCACTCTCAGATGTTAAGGATCCAACGTCGCTGTTAGCAAAATCTTCTCCGTCAAGCAACAGATCAGTATCTTTTTTCTTTTTTACTGGCGCAGAAACTGAAAGATGAGCCTCCCCTCCGCCAAACATCAAAGCAAAGTACTCTTTAAACTGAGTGTTTATTTTATCTATACCATTTTTAAATTCAGTTGAAAGTCTCATATCTAGGTCTGCAATAAGACTTCCCAAAGATTTGGCAGAATTATCTAAATCTAGAAGTTCCTTTTCTAGGAAACTATCTCTCTCCGTAGCTTCGTTATACTCTTTTAATACCTCGGTGTTAGATCCTCCCCCAGCATCTTCCAAACGAATTTTTATTTTTTCTATTTTGCGTCTTCTTTCTTCTTGGTTTGATCTTTCTTCTGTAGAATCAAATTGAGTTGATTGTGCCTCTAGTTTCTGCACAAACGTATATCCAAGCAACATACCCAACTCTGACAGTTCTCTTTTGTAATCCTCTTTTGTCATTCGTAAAATTTCTTCCTGGTTTTGCACATCATGGATCTTTGACCTGACTTCTTGTGATTCTGCCATAATCCTAAACACGGCCTTCTCTGCATCACGATTTGAATCTTTTTCTTTTTCTATGATTTCTTTCAGCTTACTATACCTAGACGACAGTTCTTCTTCTTTATTTTTTATGGTAGAAAGTTTATTTTCTATTTCTACTTTTGAATTTTTTAGATTTTCAATATCTCTGTGAGCATCAGTCAAAAGAGACATATCAACGTTATCTTTATTGTGCTCTATAAAATTAGAAATGATGCGAAACACGTCGTCTAAAGCTGTAACTAAAGTATCTACGTCACGAGCCTCTTTAGCCTGTTTTATTCTGTCTTCGATTTTAGTTGATACTTCTTCAACAGAAACTAGAGTGACTGTTTTATGTTCATAAGAATGAGCAACTTGTTCCTGCTTTTTTACTAACTTTATTAGAGAGGAGAGTTCTCCGTCCAGACGACCAAAGTCTTTGAACAGGTTATCCTTTTCGTCTCTAGTTTTATGCAAATCATTTTCAAGTTGAATCAGCTCCTCACTTTTTTCGTCTTTATTTTTAGCTTTTTCTAAAATTTCTTTTGCTTCCTTTAGTTCATGATCTAGAGATTTTTCTTTTTCTTTTAATGGAGTCTTTTCTTCTGAAATTTTATTTTCAATTGTTTTTATATAACTCTCTTCTCTTTTAAGATACTCCAAAGCATCAGAAGAGAGCTCTTCCTTCATAGATATTGCTTTCTCAACCTTTTCAACCTGCTTTTTTAGAAAACGAATATGAGGCATTATCTCTCTTCGGAGCGATTCTACTTGCTTTATGTTTTCTCTAGTTTTCTCTAACTTTTTTTCACTTTCCTGTTTTTTATACTGATACATTTTCAAACCCAAAGCATCTTCTATCATGCTTTTTCTTTCTTTTATACTCGCATTCAAAATCCTATCTGCTTCACCTTGAGAAATAATATGGTGTCCAGAAGAACCTATATGAGCAGAAGCCAAAAGTTCTACAACATCTCGCAAGCGCACCTGTGAACCGTTTATTAGGTACTCGTTAACAGAATCACGATGAACTACTCTTTCAATAGTCACTGTTTCATAATCCAAAGGAAGAAACTTTGTGCTGTTATCAAAAACCACTTTTACACTTGCTCTATTTCCTCTTGGTAAATCCCCCGCACCGTTAAAAATAAGATCTTCTCCCTTTTTACCACGAAGACTTTTTATTGATTGTTCTCCAAGCACAAAACGAAAAGCTTCGGCTATGTTTGATTTGCCTGAACCATTTGGACCGACTATTGCAGAGACTTTTGAGTTGAAAGAGAGTTCGCTTTTCTTGGCGAAAGATTTAAACCCAGATAGTTCGATACTTTTTAGATACATTTGTCTTATTATAACAAATAATATTTAAAATTAAGAATATTTTAGTCTTTCAGATTTTAGACTTTCTACCAACCGCGAAGATTAAGAGCCGCTCTTGCTGCTTTTTGTTCTGCATCCTGCTTAGAATCTCCCTCACCTGTTGCTACAAGTTCTTTTCCAACATAAACACCTACAGTAAACTTTTTACCATGATCTGGTCCTGTTTCTTTTATTGTTTTGTAAGAAGGAGTGATACCGTCAAACTCTTGAGCCTTTTCCTGAAATAGACTTTTACTATCGACATGACTTCCATCAGAAATAATCTTGTCTATCATTGGAGTAAAATTGTTTTCTATAAATTCATTTGCTTTCTCCAAACCTTGATCCAAATAAATAGCGCCGATCAATGCCTCTAGGGCATTTGCAAGTATGTATTGTCTAGCGCGTCCAGTATCTTTGCTTTCACCCTTTGAGAGCATTAGATAATCACCCATTCCAAGTTTCATCGCAATACCTGCGCAAGTGTCCGCATTTACCAAAGCTGAACGATATGCTGTTAGCTCACCCTCAGCTTTATCTGTGTATTTTTTATATAAAAAGTCTGTAATAACAAGCTCCAATACTGCATCGCCCAAAAACTCCAGTCTCTCGTTATGCGAAATGCCGGATGATTTGTTTTCGTTTATATATGACCTATGAACAAAAGCTTGAGTCAAAAGACCCACATCTTTAAATTCTAGACCTGTCTTTTTTTGAAATCCTGATAAATCCATATTTGTAGCGGTTTCTACTTTTTGAGTAGTATATTGATGGCTTTAGTCACCAACGGCAATATATCATTGTAAAAATTAAGGTCAAGTATGTCCGACAGTTTGAACCAACGAACATCATCCAACCCACCCTTCTGTTCTGGAACCAAATCCACATAATCTGATTCGGCTAGATAATAAACTACGTGCTTTTTTATCTTACCTTTCTCCGGGTGATATGCGATATATTCGTTTTCACCCAACTTTTCACCAACTCTGATATCTACACCCAACTCCTGCTTTATTTCAGTCTTGATTTCCTCCATTTCATCCTTACCTTCTATATGACCTTTTGACAAAGTCCATCTACCAAAAACATCGTGAACAAGAGCAAGATAAATTTCCTCTCCATCTTTTGCATAAACGACTGCTCCCCCCAAATGTTCAACTGGAACTAGATTATTGTTTTTGTTTTTACTACTTGAAGTTTCCTCCTTTCCCGGCTCGCCCATCTCTTTGTAAACGGCACCTAAAACTCCATTGATAAATTTGCTAGAAGTCTCTCCACCAAAAGCTTTTGATAGTTCAATAGCTTCGTTGATAGCTACTTTTGGAGGAACTTGAGACCTGTCAGCAAAAAGTAACTCGTATAAACCAATTCTAAGAATATTTCTATCGATCAAACTTATTTTGTTGATTGGCCAATCCGGAGCAGCTTTTTCTATTATTAAATCTATATCTTTTTGCTTTTCCAAAACGCCACCAAGTAAAACTTCCATAAAAGCCAAATCACCATGCCCAGGAGCAAACTCCTTCATGTTTCGTTTAAAAATAGCATCAACATCTGTGGAACTTTTAGATGTAAAATCCCACTCAAAGAGTGTTTGTAAAACTATTGATCTAGAAAGGTGCCTGTTTGCCATGTAACTGTATAGAAACAGTATAGAACAATCTTAAAAATAAATAAATAGTGCTAAAGTAAAACTTTCAAAATCAAAACAACATCTGCAAGTTATTAACGAGCAGACTGTCCTGATTTAGAAGTTTTTTTTGCTTTCTTTGTTATTTTTGCCTGTACATCAATAACAGTTCGTCCTTTGTATAGACCTGTAACTGTAGATGCTCTGTGGCGTAAATGTGGAACATTTGTCGCTTTGTCTAGAGTAACAGCAGGTTTAGACAAACGATGATGAGATCGTGTTCTGTTTCGCTGACTCTTTGTGTGACGCATTCGTACTACCATAATGAAGTTAGATTACACTAAAGACTGAAAAAAATCAATACTTACCACAAAAAGTCCGCCTATGAACAGCCGACAAGCCACTTTCCAAGAGTGCATCTCTGTGCTTTTTAGTTCCATAACCTTTATGGACCTCAAAGCCATATTTGGGATACTTTTTGGCTAGTTTCAGCATCAAAGAGTCACGAGAGACTTTGGCTAGTATGGACGCCCAAGCTATTATCTTTTCTTTCTCATCACCTTTTATAATTGTCTTCTGTTTTGAAAACTCCAGAGGCGCTTTAAGTCCCCCATCGAGTAAAACTTCAACTTCTCCATCCTTTAGTCCTAGTTTTTTTATTCCATCACTTATCGCTTTTTTTATACTGAAAGATAATCCTTTTGAATCAATGATTTTATTTGAAATATGAATAATGCAGTATGAAATTTGTTTTTCTTCTGAGAGTTTTTTTAAAATTAAATTATATTTTTCTCTGTCATCTGGTTTTAGTTTTTTGCTATCTTTCCCAGATTTTGGGAGATTTTTATTTTTCTTCAATTTAGCGTATGTGTCTTTGTGACAGACAACAACACAAACAGTAACCGGACCGGCTAGAGGTCCACGACCAACTTCATCAATACCAACGATGTATTTCATACAGAAATATTAGCATAAGAAAAAGCGCGGACAGGGTCCGCGCGAATGTCGTACTGGAGACCAGAGTTACGCTTTCGGCGTGATCTCGGTCTTCACATCAGGTGGGAGAGTGATGACCTCCCGCTTGGGTATGGTTCTCGACTCTGGACTGGGAACTGAGTCGAGGAGATCGATCTTGATCTTCTTCCCACCAGTGACCAAAGCATCAGTAAGCATGTGTCGCCTCCTAGAGCCATCCGGCCTTGATCAGAACTTCTACAAAGCCGTAAAGCGGTGTACCAACACCGACGATGAAGATCATGGTGAGGTCAAACTTGCTCATGCCCACCTCCCATCAAAATTATGAATAAATTTTAAGCCAAAGTCAAACACTGAAATAAAAAGTGTCATGATATAATACGACATCATGTCTTCTAAATTTATTCACCTCCACGTTCATTCTCACTATTCCCTACTTAATGCCCTGCCAAAAATAGACGATCTTGTTGCGAGAGCAAAACAGGACGGAATGGAATCCCTAGCGCTAACTGACAACTGTAACTTATATGGAGCTATAGAGTTCTACCAAGCATGTAAGAAAAAAGATATAAGACCAATAATAGGTATTGATGCATATGTCGCGTATCGCAGTCGTTTAGACAAACAGAGTGGTATTGATAAAGAAAGATATAGACTAGTTCTCCTGGCTAAAAACGATATCGGATATAAAAATCTTATCAAACTTGTAACTTTGGCTCACGTTGAGGGATTTTATTACAAACCAAGAATAGACAGAGAGCTCTTGGAAAAATACGGTGAAGGTATTATCGCTATAGCTCCATCCACTTCTAGTGACATAGTCCATTCACTAAAAATGGCAAACACTGATCAGGCAAACGAACGAATTTCTTGGTACAAAAAAACTTTCAAAGATACAGAGGATGGACCAAACTTCTATTTTGAAGTTACTCGCCACCCAGAAATAAAAGGTCACGAAGAAGATGTAAAAAAAGTAATAGAATTTGCACGACAAACCAACACTCCACTCATAGCAGCTCACGATGTGTATTATCTTGATTTAGAAGATCGTCCTGCCAGAGAGACTCTTATGGCTGTTCAATCCCAACATGACGACAAAATAGAAGAAGGGACTGACGATTTTTCTTTTATCAGTCAAAAACAAGCACAAAAATATTTTAAAGACTTACCAGACGCTTTAGAAAATACAGAAAAGATAGCAAACCGCTGTAACTTGGAAATATCTATTGGAAAATGGTTCCTACCTAACTATATTGTAGAAAGCGGTCTCTCATACGACGATGAACTAAGACGGATTACAGAAGAAGGTATCAAAAAACGAGGACTCGTAAAAGACGCGGAGATTTCTGAAAGAATGGAATACGAGTTGGAAGTTATAAAAACAAAAGGCTATGCCCCATACTTTCTGGTGGTGTCTGACCTTCTACGTTTTGCACACGAACATGGAATCCTCACAACCATCAGAGGCTCTGTGGCAGGATCTCTGGTGACGTATCTTTCGGGGATTACCAACGTAAATCCTATTGAATACAATCTACCTTTTGAACGTTTCCTAAACCCAGAGAGACCATCAGCTCCCGATATCGACATGGACTATGCCGACAGTAGACGAGATGAGATGATCGAATATGCAAAACAAAAATATGGTGTTGATAAAGTAGCTCAGATCGGAACTTTTGGTACGATGGCGGCTCGTGGAAGTGTTCGAGACGTAACACGTGCACTTGGTTTTCCATATGGACTTGGAGATACAATAGCGAAACTAATACCGATGGGAGCACAAGGTTTTCCAATGACAATAGAAAGAGCATTGAAAGAAGAACCAGAGCTCAAAAAAATGTACAAGGAACAACCTGACGTAAAAAAAATAATCGACATGGCAACGAAGATAGAAGGTTCTGCTCGTCATATTTCTGTTCACGCCGCTGGTGTTGTTATTTCACCAACTTCTCTTACGGATTATGTACCACTTCAATACGATACAAAAGGCGATAATAAAATAATCACGCAGTACGACATGCACGCTGTTGGAGAAGACGGTGTGGGGCTTCTAAAGTTCGACTTTCTTGGAATTCGAAACCTATCAATACTCGCTGATGCTGTAAAAGTTACAAAAAAAGTAGAAGGCATAGATGTAGACATAGAAAACGTTCCAGTGAATGACAAAAAAACTTTCGAGATGCTGGCTCGAGGTGAAACAATCGGACTTTTCCAACTAAACGGAGACGGTATGACTCGTGCGCTAAAAGAGCTAAAACCAACAGTGATCCACGACATAAACGTTATGGTTGCTTTGTATCGTCCTGGACCTATGGATAACATCAATGAATACATTGCCAGAAAACATGGCAGAAAACCTGTCGCATACCTACATCCAAAAATGAAAGACTTTCTTGATCGTACTTTCGGAGTGTTAGTTTACCAGGACGACCTACTTATGACTGCTATTCATGTGGCGGGATACACTTGGGGAGAAGTAGATAAATTCCGTAAAGCGATTGGAAAGAAAATTCCAGAGGAAATGAAAAAGCAACATGTAAAGTTCGTAGAAGGCTGTCAGAAGTATGGAGAAATGAGCGAGAAAAAAGCCGAAGAGTTGTGGAATCTATTTGAACCTTTCCAAGGTTACGGTTTCAACAAAGCTCATGCAGCTAGTTATGGAAAAGTTGCATACCAAACTGCATACATGAAAGCTAACTTCCCTGCGATATATATGTCTGCTGTTCTAACAGCAGAGTCTGGTGACACTGACATGATCGCAGAAATAATCGGCGAGTGTAAAAGAATGAAAATACCTGTTCTTCCTCCAGACGTTAACAAGTCTTTTGAAGGTTTTGGTGTGATAAAGTCAAAAAACGAAGGCGAAGTAGATACGATACGTTTTGGACTCACAACAATAAAAAACTTTGGTGAAGGTATCGCCACATACATAATCGAAGAAAGAAAAAAGAATGGTGAGTTTACTTCCCTCTCAGATTTTCTACGCAGAATAAAAGATAAAAATTTGAACAAAAAATCCCTTGAGTCACTTATCAAAGCTGGAGCTCTTGATGCTTTTGGAGACAGATCTGAACTTCTACACAACTTGGATCGACTTCTAACTTTCAACAAAGAAGAGCGCGCGAAAGAATCTGACCAAGATTCACTATTCTCTGTGATGGGCAAAGCCGAAGATGTTGAAGAAATAACTCTAGAAAAAGCCCCCTCAACAAACCCTATGGATAAACTTATGTGGGAAAAAGAACTACTCGGATTGTATCTTTCTGGTCACCCACTCGACAGTTACAAGGAAAAACTAGAGAAAAGAGAAGGCAATTTGAAAAAAATGAAAGAAACAGCAAAAGAAAAAACGCCTGTTGTTTTTGGGGGAATCATAGATGAAGTAAAAAGTGTTATGACAAAAAAAGGAGAGAAGATGGTTTTTCTAAAAATATCTGACTTATCTGACTCTATTGAAGCGGTCGCTTTTCCAAAAATCTTTGAAGAGTTCCAGGATATTTTGATCCCAGAGAGTTGCGTTGTAATAAAAGGAACTTTTTCACTAAGAAACGGAGACAAATCTATACTGATCGATAAAGTAAAAACTCTGGATTAAATTTCGTTAAATTATAAATTTAACTCTACCGGTTTGAGATTTTATTTTTATAAAAGACGAGAGCTGCCCCGATCGAATCGGTAGCAGCTCAGAGTAGATGTCAGTCAGTTGACCTACGGACCGTCGTGGGGATGGCCAGAATGAGCCCCACAATCACAAGTCCCGCAGAGCCAAAGTTGACACCCGTCACGATGGTTACAGCCGAAGCCATGACCATCGTGTGAAATAGCACCGATACCACAGCTTCCCTTGCGTACTCCACGCTGTGGGTCACTTCACCCCCCAGAGCATCAAACACTTCGAGAATTCCATGTGGCATCGACACCTCCTCTGTTATTATATCATAATTTAATTACTTAGTAAATATCACTTGTTGAATACTTAAAAACTGGTATGCTTATTCATTATGGCTGATGAAATGGATAAAAACGATCATAGGATTATAGGCAAACAATTAGACTTGTTTACTTTTTCTGAACTTGTTGGTCCAGGACTCCCACTCTGGACACCAAAAGGAAATATACTTCGTGAGGAACTCGATAAGTTTATTTGGCAACTCCGCTCTAAACACAAATACAGCAGAGTCACTATACCTCACATAACAAAGAAAGAGTTGTATCAAACATCAGGACACTGGGATAAATTTGCTGATGAACTTTTCCGTATAACATCACGAGAAGGCAAAGAATTTGCACTAAAGCCGATGAACTGCCCTCACCACACTCAGATTTTTGCTAGAAAACCACATTCATATCGTGAAATGCCACAAAGATATGCAGAAACAACTATGGTTTATCGAGACGAGCAATCTGGTGAACTTGGAGGTCTGACTCGTGTACTTTCTATCACCCAAGACGACTCTCACGTTTTCTGCAGAACAAACCAGATCAAAGATGAGTTTCTAAAAATATGGGACATCGTAGATAGTTTCTACAAAGCTTTTGGTTTTACACTACGCGTTAGACTTTCTTTCCGAGACCCAAACGAACCAGGTAAATATCTAGGAACAAAAGAGATTTGGGATATGGCAGAAGGTGAACTTCGTTCTATCGCCGAGGAACGCGGAGCAGACTATTTTGAAGGCCCAGGAGAAGCTGCACTATACGGACCAAAACTAGATTTCATGGCAAAGAACTCTGCTGGTCGTGAGTGGCAGATCGCTACAATACAACTAGACATGAACCTACCTGAAAGATTTGATCTTTCTTGTGTAAACGAAAAGGGCGAAAAAGAAAGAATAGTTATGATTCACTCTGCTATTTCTGGATCACTAGAAAGATGTGCAGCTATTTTGATAGAACACTATGAAGGTAGTTTCCCTCTTTGGCTCTCACCTACTCAAATAAAAGTCATACCTGTTAGAGAAAACCACAACGAGTATGCAGAAAAAATTCACCAAAAGTTAATAGAAAGTGGAATAAGATCAGAACTAGACAACGCAGATCAAAACCTTGGAACAAAGGTTCGTGATGCAAAAACAAACAAACTCCCTTATTGGATTGTTTTGGGAGATAAGGAAGTTGAAAGTGGCAAAGTTACACTAGAATCTAGAAATGGAGAAAAGGTAGAGATAACTGAAGAAGAATTACTTTCAAAATTAAACGACGAAATTAAAATTAAATCCTAAGCATATGAACAACACAAAAAAACTATACAAAAGTAACGACAAAGTTCTCTCTGGTGTACTAGCGGGAGTTGCAGAGTATTTTGATGTAGATCCAACTATTGTCCGACTCGGATATATTGTACTTGCTGTAGTTACAGGAATTTTTCCTGCTATTATCGGCTATGTTATCGCAGCAGTTATAATCCCCCAGAAACCTCATGTTCATCACATGGACTATACAGAAGTAAAACACGAACCAAAAGCTGAAGAGAAAAAGGAAGAAGCAAAACCAGAAAGTACTCAAAACTAAACCTAAAAACCGCCTTGAGCGGTTTTTAGTTAATCTCATCTCTCAATTCCATCCAAATTTTACCTAAATGATTTTGACCATCTTTATTTTGTCCCCAACCCCAAAATGCATCAGTGGGTGAATTCTCTATTATCTCCATTTGTCCCGTTTCAATTAATTTTTGCTTAATATAAGAGTGCTGATTAAGTTTTTCTCTAACTATTTTCTTCATAATACCAAGATTAACTTCCATCCAATCTTTTCTAACTTTATCTGGATATTTTCTAGCTATTTGAAATGTATCGTAAGAAGATCGTGCACTTTTAATTTCATTTATAATTACTACATCATCAAATTTTGAAGCTTGATATGCATATTCTGCTGTAGGCCAAAGATAGTCTTCATACATAACCATGAAAGAAGAAAAATTTGAAAAAGCATGATACTTACCTCCATAAAATAAAACTTTGTTTTTGTCTGATTCCATACTTCTATTTTAAAATAAATACCCAAGAAATCATAGCTACTTATCACTCCTTAATTACTGATTTAAATAATTATTAATCTCTTTAAAGTTATGAAAGTAAACAATTTTATTTGTGTAAGGTTTGACCAACTCCTCAGTCGTTTCTTTGTCACCATTATATTTTATGCTGTATTTCTTTTTAGTTAAATGACGCAAAAGTTCGAATGTGTGTCGTATATTATCCCTTCTTTTATATGCTCGCTTTATAATATAAAAATATTGAATTAAGAAATTTCTAAATTTAAAATAAAAGATTATATCTGACTTATCTAATCCTCCTTTCATTAAATGTCTTGTTGAACCTTCCACTATCCAAGAATCTAAATCGTATATTTTGTTAATATCCTTAATACTTTGCTCTTTATTATTTGGTTCTGAATATTTGGTTTTCCAGAAAAAATCATCCGTCTCGTAATACGGAATAGACATTTTTTCAGATAATTTCTTGGTAAAAGTTGTCTTACCTCTACCTGAATCCCCGATAATTAAAATCTTTTTATACATAAATTACCAGTTTCTTTTTTTACCATTTAACCAAAACTGTCCTGATTCAACTTCTGAAATTGCGAGGTTATATATATTGTTAGCTGCTTTTTCCGGAACATCTGGAGCATCATCACCTCCCATATCAGTTCTAACCCACTCTGGATCCACAGAAGACACTATCGTTCCTTTATCTTTTAGACGATAGGCTAGAGTTTGAGTATACATATTTACAGCAACTTTTGATATTTTGTATGCTGGCATTTCTATATAATTATCATCACCCAAAGCCCCAGCTCTAGATGAAATATTTATAATATGTTTTATAGAATCAAAAACAGAAAGTATTTGTTCTGTAAAATCTACCAAACCAATCAAGTTAACTTCTAAAGTTTCTCGAAGTCTAGAAACATCTAAAACTGTTTCCTCCCAATCCTCTACGTTTATCCCAGCGTTGTTTATTAAAATATCTATTTTGGTCATACGACCACTGCTCTCTTCTAGCGGTTGCTTCCCAAGCTTTTCTATATTTTTAACGCATTCTTTTATACTTTCTGTTTTAGACAAATCGAGCTTAACCATAACAAGGTTCTCGTGCCTCAAAGCACTTTCACCACTAGTAGAAGTTCCGATAACAAAGTCGCCCATATCCAAAAACTTCTGAGCTATAGCTCGCCCAATCCCCCGACTTGCCCCTGTGATTAAGATGGTTTTCATCTCTAAATATCAATACCAAACTTCCAATCCATTGGCATTAATGTCAGATTGATTGGATACTTAAACTCATTTGTCTTTTTCCAATCAGACAGTTGATTTTTAATATTATCAAACAAAACTTCTCTATCAGGCACCTTACTACTACTTATCTGTATATAGATTTCAATTGGAGCCACTTTAACTTTTATTTTAGGACTATTTGCATATACAAAAGTATCTTCTATTCCTGTTATATCAGATACTATTTTCTGTACAGTATTAGATAAAAACAAAACGTCTTCATCCTTAAGTTTATTGTCATCATAATCTATACGTATGGTTGGCATAGTTTAAATGTCCAAATTCGCTTTAGTTGCGTTTGACTGGATAAATGACTTTCTAGCTGGAACGTCTGTTCCCATGAGAACATCGAACACTTTGTCTGCTGATACAGTACTCTCTACAGCAACTTGTTTTAGAATACGTCGAGCAGGATCCATCGTTGTCTCCCAAAGCTCTTCTGCGTTCATTTCTCCGAGACCTTTGTATCGCTGGATTGAGATTTTGGATTTCTTGGTTTTATCACCTCCCTTAACTGTCGTAGCTTCGCCTAATGTTAATTCGCCTTCGGCGTTTTCTTCCCCCTCTTCTGTGGTTTCGGATATTTCCTCTATCTCCGCGACTTCTTCTTTGCCGATTATTTTTGATTTTTCTTCGTCTGAATATGCGTAGAAAATCTCTTTTCCTTTCTTTATTTTATAAAGTGGTGGTTGTGCAATATATACGAAACCTCCGTCGATAAGTGGTCGGAAATATCTGTAAAGCAAAGTTAGAATCAAAGTTCGTATGTGAGCACCGTCAACGTCGGCATCGGTTGCGATGATGATTTTGTGATATCGAAGTTTAGATATATCAAAAGTATCTCCGATAGCAGTACCCAAAGCGATAACTAGGTTTTTGATTTGTTCAGATTCCAAAAGTCTATCTAGTCGAGCTCTTTCGATGTTTAGAATCTTGCCTCTTAGTGGAAGTATAGCTTGTGTTTTTCTGTCACGGCCTGTTTTTGCTGTACCTCCAGCAGAGTCTCCCTCCACTATGAAC
>JBEBJP010000022.1:0-13798 GCA_040079825.1 Parcubacteria group bacterium | reverse complement strand
TGTATAAGAGACAGGGTTTTACCACTTCCACTTTTACACCGTCCATGTTTATTTTAGTCTTTATTTCCTCAGCCAAATCAAAAGGATTTTTACCAAGCTCTTTACTGTGAACCATGGCGACATTTGATGTAAAATCCCCCATCTCCACATGTACGGGATAATCTAAAGAAACTTTTGGATTTTCAACTCCAAGTTCCTCTAGAACAGACTTTATGTCATTTTCCAATTTTTCCTTCATTTCAACATAATAGCACTGACTTTAGTCTTTATAAAGTCAGAGTCTTTTTACTTACTTCTTAGAACTTTGTCGATTTTTCTTGCAATATTTATAAAATCTTTTTCCTTTTTGCCACGAGTAGTTTCAGCTGGACTTCCCAAACGAATTCCCGATGGATCAAACGGTGAACGTGTCTCTCCAGGTATAGTGTTTTTATTTACAATAATTCCAGCTTTTTCCAAAAGAGCTTCAGCATCTTTACCAGGAACACCTGCCCCATTCATCCAAGTATCAACCAAAACAAGATGTGAATCTGTCCCACCAGAAATAACTTTCCACCCAAGTTTTTGCAATTCACCCGCTACGGCTTTTGCATTTTTTATTACCTGCTTTGCATATTTTTTGAAACTAGCTGAGTCATTTTCTTTCAAAGCAACAGCTACTCCAGCGATCTGACTCATATGTGGACCTCCTTGAAGACCAGGGAAAATTGCTTTGTCTATTTTTTTAGATATTTCTCTATTATCTATTTTTGTAAAAATCATAGCTCCTCTAGGACCTCGAAGAGTTTTGTGAGTTGTAGTTGTGACCACGTCAGCATATTTAAAAGGCGTTGGATATTCCCCTCCAGCCACAAGTCCCGCAAAGTGTGACATGTCTACCATAAGATACGCTCCACAAGCCTTCGCTATTTCAGAACACTTTTTAAAATCTACAACTCGAGGATATGCCGTAAACCCAACAACTATCAAACTTGGTTTTTCGCGAAGAGCGTCCTCTTTCATTTTTTTATAATCAATAAGTTCTGTTTTTGGATCCAAACTAATAGGAATTTGTTGCCAAGCTTTTCCTGTTATAGAAACTTTCTGTCCATGAGTTAAGTGACCACCAGAAGAAAGCGGTAGTCCCATAATTTTACCTGTAAGTGGAACAAGTCCTAGGTAAACGGCAAGGTTGGCAGGAGAACCAGATAACGGCTGAACGTTCACATTCCAATTTTTTTTATTTAAACCAAAAAGTTTAAGTGCTCTCTCCTGACAAAGGGTTTCTAGTTTGTCTGTATTTTCTTGTCCGCCATAGTATCTAGCAAAAGGATAACCTTCTGCATATTTGTTATCAAAAATAGATCCGAGAGCAGTAAGAACGTCTTTTGAAACGTAGTTCTCTGACGGTATGAGATTTATAACACTCTTCTGTCGTTTCTCTTCGCTACTTATCAATTTTTCAATCTGTTTGTCTTTCATATTTTTATATTTTGTTAAAATAATTTCTAAATATTAATTTAACATCTTCAATATTTTTGTATTTATAAACATTAATTTTTTCATTACCGGAAATCATTGCTGATAAACTTTTTCCGGAAACTTCTCTATACAGCGATATTATTGGTTTGCCGATAGATTCAGCCAACCCTATTTCATATCCAACACCCAAACTAGGTGTCGTAACTTCTGAAACAACAATATCACATTCCTTTAACCAAGATACATCTCTCTTAAAAATATAATCAGCTGTAACTTCTACCTCTCCTTGATCTGTAAGGTTTTTGTCAGCCACATGTTCTGTTAAGACAACACCGTACTTCTGTAATTCTTCAATTATTGAAGCATAAATATGTCGATCATCTCTTCCACCCCTT
The DNA here is from genome assembly GCA_040079825.1 of Parcubacteria group bacterium. Lineage (GTDB taxonomy): Bacteria > Patescibacteriota > Minisyncoccia > Phycocordibacterales > DATDWN01 > C7867-006. Next base: position 11,942 of record JBEBJP010000022.1, on the reverse strand, counting down.
ATAGATCCAGCAAAATATATTTTCATATTTTAAATTTCTTTTTAATAACCTTGTATACCTCACTATGGACCCCATCCGGTGGCAAGCAAACCATACCCTTACAACAAACAACCTTTTCCCAGTTTTTGTTTTGTTTCTCCAAAAGAAGAGCGCTATTCCTTGAATTCTTTAAATGAAGAAGGTTATCTTCTGCAACATCCTTTCGACCTTTTAAATATGTCTTTTTTCTCTGTGCGACTTTATTCTCTAACCACTTTTTACTAACTTCAAAAGGCACATCTAGATATATGACTAAATCTGGCCGAGGAATTTTAAAAACAGAATACTCCATTTTTTCTAAATAATTCAAAAATTCTTTTCTTTTTTTTAAATCTTTAATCTTTCCGCCTTGGTGTATTTGGTTTGCAGTTGCATATCTATCAGCAATAACGTAATAGCCAGAATTTAACCATTCATCTATTTTTTTAGAGGACTCAAATCTATCTGCAGCATACAAAACAGAAGCTAGTCTAGGGTCTACTTTTATAAAATCCCCGTATACACCCGAAAGATACTCACCTATTAAATTACCGAAAAAATTGTCATTATAGCGAGGAAAATCAATTGTTTTTACCTTTATTCCCTCTTTTTTAAACCTATCTTCTAAGAGCCTTACTTGAGTAGCCTTACCTGAACCGTCTATTCCATCTAATACAATTAATTTCCCTTTCTGCATATGGTTTAGATTATTTAGTCTATAGTATAATACAAAACATGAGAAAAATAATTATAAGCCACGAATTACCACCCGAGGCAAATGCAATGGCTTTGGCCATGTATTCAAGAGACCCTCAAAGTTTTGATAGTCATTTAGAAACAGTAAAAAATGTTGGGCCTGAAAAGTTTATGTCGCAGTATTACGTTGGATATGGTCACAAAAGTATTGGTGACTGTGGCACAACCACTATATGTGCGGAAAACGTAAGTATGCTTTGTGCAAAAGCAATTCAACAATGGGCTCTCTACAACGGACAGGAAGCGAGTACCAGATATATTGATATGGGAAAACAAGAGATACTAAATCCTCTCAACACCAAAGCTGGAAAGGAAATACAAGATGGTTGGATGAAAATATACAGAAAACTTATAGATGTTCTTGTACCAGATTTGAAAATCAAATTCCCTATGGGAGATGGAGAAAATATAAAAGTTTACGACCGAGCGATTAATGCAAAGGCGTTTGATATTGCTAGAGCTTTTCTACCTGCTGGAGCAACAACATACGTTGGCTGGCACACAAACCTAAGACAAGCTTGCGATCACCTAGTTGAACTTAGAAATCACCCTTTAGAGGAAGTGCGACAAACCGCCGAAGAGATTAGCAATACACTACATAAAAAATACCCATCTTCCGGATTCGACAAACGATACACTGATAGTGAAAAATATATAAATGAGTATATGGACAAATATGTTTATTTGGAACCAGAAACAAAACTTAGAAAAAAATTTTCAGTAACAAACAATCTAAACATAAAAGCAATCCAAAAATACAAAGACGTATTAAACTCTCGCCCTATAAAAACTGAACTTCCTTTTTTCCTGAAGAGATATGGAACTTTCACATTTCAGTTTTTATTAGACTTTGGATCATTCAGAGACTTACAGAGACACCGAAGTGGAAATATCCTAATGCCCCCTCTTACAACCAAGTACGGATTTCACAAATGGTACCTCGAACAAATACCGTTAAAATATAGAACTGAAGTTTTAGATGTTATAAAAAAACAAACAAAGAGAATAAAAGATTTGAAGTGTGATGAGAATACAAAGCAGTACTATACAGCGATGGGTTTCAACGTAATGTGCGGATGTACGTTTGACCTACCGGCAGCTACATACCTAGCCGAACTTCGATCGGGACAAACGGTTCACCCCACACTACGGGTAATAGCACAAGAAATAGGAAGATCTATACAAAAACTATTCCCAAAAATGAATCTTTATTGCGATTTCTCTCCTGATGTTTGGACCTCGAAAAGAGGAACGCAAACTATCGAGAAAAAAGCTTAATAAAATAACAAATACTATGGCACTATCAGACAAAAAAATTCAGGAAGAAATAAAAGCAGGTAACATAATCATTACCCCGTTCAAAAAAGAAAACCTTGCGACATCTAGTTACGACCTCACTTTAGGAGAATACTTTTTCGTCGAACAACCACCAAAACATTTCCAGAATATATTTAACATTTATGAAAAAGAGCATGTAGACCATGTTTGGGGCACAAAACCAAAAAAAGCCATGCTAGCAAAAGAAGTATTTGCTGACTATAAATTTACTTTTGGAAATATTGCTCCAACAGATAGAGTTATATTGCTTGCCCCCGGAGAGACCATCCTTGCTCACACAAACGAGTTTATTGGTGGATTAAACCATATTACGACCATGATGAAGGCTAGATCATCTATGGGTAGAAGTTTCATTGAAGTGTGTAAATGCGCAGGCTGGGGCGACGTGGGATACGTTAATCGCTGGACCATGGAAATAACAAACAATTCGAAACACTACTATATACCTCTAGTTGTTGGACGAAGAATAGCTCAGCTTATATTCTTTGAAACAGGACCTATCTTAGACAAAGACTACTCTCATAAAGGAAAGTACCAAACATCATCAGATATCAAAAAGTTGGTAAAAGAATGGAACCCAATGAGCATGCTACCTAGACTATATACAGATAGAGATATTAAAAATAAAAATTAATTTATAATAATTTTTAAAGACGGGTTTATTTTTTTACATTCCTCCGCTAACAATCGCCTGTGACAAAACTCAGGAGTATCTTCTACGCACATCAACGTTACATCTCGAACTAAAGCAATTTCCGCCAACATCTGAACAATGAAAAATTTGTTAGAGGATCTTATCTCATCCAAGTATTTATTTTCAAAAACGAACCAATCAATCTCCTTTTTATAATAACTACCTATCAATTTGGGAGACGGCCCCACAATTGGCAAATGCAAGTCAAAGGATTTTATTCTCTTATCTGGAGTCACCCCATCATTCAGAGTATGTCTACTCATTACTGAGATTCTTAGACCGTCAGATACAGACACGTCACTTAAAATAGATTTAGTCAGTAACATATTTTTATAATTAATAATATAAAAATAAAACCCCTTTCGGGGTTTTATTTTTATTTAATGTCTACTCCTATTGATCTTGCTGATCCAGCAATGATTTTCATTGCAGCTTCTACGTCGTTTGCATTCAAGTCAGGCATTTTCTTTTCTGCGATTTCTTTTAGTTGAGCTTTTGTAATACTGCCGATTTTTGAAACTGCGTTTTTACCAGATCCTCTTTCCTTACCAAGTGCTTTTAGAATAAGGTTTGATGCTGGAGGAGTCTTTAGAACAAAAGAGAATGTTCTGTCCTCGTATACTGAAATCTCTACAGGAACAACGTCCCCGATCATTTTCTGTGTAGCATCGTTAAACTGCTTTACGAATTCACCGATGTTAACTCCAGCCTGACCCAAAGCAGGACCTGTTGGAGGTGCTGGTGTAGCCTTTCCTGCTGGAATAACTAATTTAAGTTTTTTTGTGATTTTCTTTGCCATATTTTGTGTGTTTGATACTTTACATTAAATCTTCTTCACTTGCAAGAAATCCAGCTCCACTGGTGTTTCTCGGCCGAACATAGCCACCAGAACCTTTACCTTGCCTCTCTCTTCATCAACCTCGTTTACTTTACCTTCCAAATCCTTGAATGGACCATCAACTATCTTAATAGCGTCATTTACTGAAAGATCGATCTTGTGTTTAACGTCGCCAGTGTTCATCCGAGCAAACAACTCGTCAATTTCTTTCTTGTCGATTGGAACTGGATAAACTCCTGAACCAACGAAGCCAGTAACACGAGGTGTATTTCTAACAACAAACCATGAATCCTCTGTTACTATCATGTCTACTAAAATATATCCTGGATATATTTTCTCTTCTTCCTCCACACGCTTTCCTCCTTTGATCTTTATTTTCTTTTCTGTTGGAACAATAACATTAAAAATTTTATCTTCCATTCCTAGAGACTCAATACGCTGTTTCAAGTTACGCATAACCGCATTTTCATAGCCTGCATATGTGTGGATCACATACCAATTTCTGCCTGTTTGTGGTTGTTGTTTAGACATAATAAATAGTTAAAAAGTAATAAGTGATTTAGCTAACAAATTTTTCCAAAATAAGACTAAAAACCTTATCGAAAAATCCCAAATAAAATGCAACAAAAACTGAAAGCAAGACAACAACAACAGTAAAAGCAAATGATTGTTTTGCACTAGGCCAAGAAACATGTTTTAGCTCTCCTTGTGTATCTTTTAAGTAAGTTATTAGAGACATATTTTTTATTATTATACTATCTTTTGGTATTAAAAAACCCCTGCTGGGGACTTGCATATAATACTACTCCTTTATGACAAATTAGTCAAGACACCAAAAAAGCCCTATTTTAAGGCTCTTTTAGTACAAACTTTGATAAGACTAGGGCTAGCGAATTTCGTAAGTGATAGAAACGTTAGAGATTATTTCATTCTCCCCAACTGGCAACTGTGGTGGAACACTCGCCACACTAGCATCCATCGTTTGCGCCATCTCCATTCCGCCTTTGGCATAATACGGCATAGGATAATCACCGCCCTCATTGAAACCTATTATTCTAACTAACTTTACTCCAAGAGAATCTGCTAGGACTTCTGCTTTCTTTTTTGCATCAGCAATAGCTTTATCTCTAGCTTCTGATTTTACTTTATCCTCATCATCTACCACAAAATTCAATCCACTTATATTTGCAGCGCCTAGACTTCCAACTTTAGTAAGAACGTCACCAGCTTGGTCAGTCTTTCTAACTTTTATAGAAATAGTTTGACTCACCTCATATCCTGTTAGAACCTGTTTGCCTGGAGGACAATACCGGTCTGCACAAACTCCTGATTGTTGGTACTCGTATTTCGGATATGAATTATACGCAACTGTTTTCACATCCTTCTCCTCTATACCCATACCTTTTATCGCATTGAGTATGTCGTTTGTTTTTTTAGTAGCTTTGTCTTGAGCATCTTTAACAGTCTTTCCCTCTTCTGTAACAGAGAAAGTAAATGATCCTATGTTTGGAATAGAAAAGACCTTTCCTGTACCGTTAACACTTATAACATTGGATGGATAAACACCATCTCCTAGATGAGAATACTCTTTCAAACCCAAAATTGATTTGACCCCAAGGAAAACTGCCAGAAGAATAACGACAGTTAAAACAGAGTTGAAAAATCTACTTTTTTGAACATCACTCAATGATTGATACATAAAAATTATAGCTACTTAATAATAAATCCTATTTTATCATAGACGTAATACGTGGCCTATTTATTACACGCTGAAAAATTTTTATTGATAAATAAGTAGCTACTCCTCCAATAAGCACGCCCGCAACAACATCACTAAACCAGTGCGCACCTAGATATATTCTGGATACGGATACAAGAAATACAAAAGACAAACATATTACAATGTAAATTCCGCGAATATTTTTAGAAAAATTATCTTTAAATATATAAATGAGCAGAACAAAAAAAGAAGTTGCTATAGCAGAATGATAACTCGGAAAACTAGGTCCAAAGTAAACAGCTACGGAGTCCAAAGGACGAGCAACATTGAAAATGTATTTTAAAACTAAAACTAGCAATGCATTTCCGCTTAAGGCTAAACCAAAAAAAACAGAGTAAATCCAACCTCTAAAAAAATAAATAAGCACGATTAAACTCAGGACTACCAATACAAAAGATAAAGAGAAATCGAAAATTGTGGTAATTATATAAAAAAAAGTTGTAAGCGGAACGCTCCTTGTAGTTGAAATATAGTTGTATATATAAAGATCAAGTGTATTCATAAACTATTTTGACCACCTAGCAAAAACTCCACAAGGTAATAATCTGTTTCCAGATTTCTCTCGAATAGTTAACTCTCCGTGAGACAAATCACCTTTTATACCAGGCGTGACATAAGAAAGCATCTGAGCATAAGCTATGCTGGAATAAACAGAAGCGTAGCCGTTTATAACCAAAGCAACTGGTGATGAAGAAACTATCATGCTCACTCTAGACAAGAGCGGTAGCAAATCTTTTTCTATTTTCCAGACTTCCCCTTTTACACCCTTTCCGTAAACTGGGGGGTCCATGATAACAACATCGTATTTATTACCTCTTTTTATTTCTCTTTCAACAAACTTTCTTACATCATCGACAATAAAACGGATTGATGCGTGTGCTAAATTTGAGCTCTTCATATTTTGATTAGCCAAATCCACAACAAACTTAGAAGCATCCACATGACACACCTCTGCACCGGCTCGGGCGCAAAACAGACTTGCTCCACCTGTATATCCAAATAAGTTTAGAACCTTTACTTTTGAGCCAGCGGGACGAATTGCTGTTTCGGCTTTTATCTTTTCTTCTAACCATCGCCACTGAGAAAGTTGTTCTGGAAACACTCCCAAATGTTTTGAAGGTTGAAGACTCACAGAAAAAGATATTTTATCAAAAGACACATCCCATGATTTATTTACATTTCCTAGGATTTTCCATTTACCTCCAACTGATCCACGCAAAAAAACGGCATCGGCTTTGTCCCATTCATTTTTAGGCAAAGATTTAGACCAAAGAACTTGAGGATCTGGACGGGAAACAACAATACTTCCACATCTCTCTAGTTTCTGACCGTCTCCACTATCCAAGAGTTCATAATCTTGGGTTGGTTCAGTTATTAGAATATAATCCATATTTTTAACCTATATATATTCCTGTTGGATTTGGAACAACCGCTACCGTTGCAACAGGTAAATCATAGATGTAAGCGCCTGATTCATTTTTATAGAACTTTGCTTTTTTCTCGTTTGCACCATCTACAAACTTAAACTCTTTAACCTGATTATTGAAAAACTGTCCTGAAAGATAATGTATCTCTCCCAAAGAAAAGTTTTTTCCTTTGTTTTGCAAAAATTTAACCATGGACGGATGAAGTGTTCCGTCACCTTCCCTGATATCACGGAGATCGGCGTGAGCAGAACCCGCGACTACCATTGTAGGGACTCCGTTCGCTGTTTTACCGATAATCTCCTCGGCCATAACTTCATCTCTTTTATTCCAACTGTCTTTATCGTCAAAGAAAAAAATAGAATCAACCAAACCCTCAGATTTTACTCTCTTTAACATATTAAAATAGCTGGCGGTTATTCTGCCGTCACAACTATTCATAATAGTATTGTAATCTAAAGCATTTTCGTTTTGAAAAAGATCCACTACTCTTTGTAATTCTTTATCCCACTCTAAACCTAGCTGTCTAAAGCCAAATTTTTTGATAAGTGTATAAATAACATTTGGATTTTCTCTAACTCCGTGCATCTCACCCAAAGCAAAAACCGAACCACTGACTATATCGTCAACTAACAAACTAGTGGCATCCTCATCAAAATCTGTTGGTATTTCTGAAATTGGTTCCAATATTGCCCTTTCAAACGCCATCTTTTCCTTCTCGAGATTTCTTTCATCTCTGCTCAAATTTGAATCAGTCATGAAAGTTATTATATCAAATCAAAAGCAAAATAATAGACTTATTTAAACAATTCCAGAAACTTTACCGGATCCACTGAAACACCATATATCCTAATACTAAAATGTAAATGTGGACTTTCTGCATACCCAGTCTGACCAGATAAACCTATCTCCTGACCAGCCAAGACAAAATCTCCTTTTTTAACTTTGGTTTCTGAAAGATGTAGATAAAAAGACAAGACACCCAAACCATGATCTATTATGATAGTTTTTCCATAATTTCTATAATCACCTACTACACGCACAATACCGTCATTGGTTGTCATAACTTTTGTCCCCTCCTTTGCCAAATAATCAACACCTTTATGAGTCATAACAAAACTGGATATTTTTCTCAAATAACCAAACTCATCGATCACAACTGGATTCGTAAGTGGAGAAACAAAACCAGAAATCCAAAATCTTTTTTTGCTAGTCTTTATGTTTTTAAAAATACTATTTTCTTCAGCTAGAGTGTCTATGAGTTTTTTTTGACTTTCGAGCGAGTTCCCCCCTAATTTTGTTGGGATATTATACGGAGCCACCTTCACTGTCTTTTTTTTAACTTCAATACTATCAAAAACAAACTCACCGTTTGAAAGTTCTAACCTGACGACATACACTCCTGGTTTTTTCTGTAAATCTATACCGACAAGACCTGTTGGTTTTGCTTGATATTTAAAAATACTGACCGGAACCCCGCCGAAAGTTATTTTTTTAACAGAAAAAGATCCCAGATCATCCACTTGCAACATAAGGGGTTCTCCCTGAGACACAACTTTTGGATAAAAAACAAAATGAGGTATATCAGTGTGAGCCTCTATGGTGTAAGGACTGAGTAAATAAATAAACAAAAAAATGATGGCGTAAAATATATTTTTCACGATGCATATTGTATTATGATTTCGAAGTGAGATGTGTCTACATTCTATCATATTGCAATAAAACCAAATTAAAAAAACTCGGTCACAGTAAATGTGCCGAGCGCAGAGCCGAGGCCAAAGACTCTAGAGAACTTTGACCTCGACTCAAAAAGTCATTTCTTCTGCCGAAGATACACGAAGCCGACATCGCTCGACCACCGACAGTCGGACATCCCACTGTACGGGAATCCGAATCCAGTCTCAGAGAGGACCATCGTGCCGTCTTGGGGGCCTTTGCCGAAGATCGCAGGATCGCCCTCCTCGCGGATCACCGGCTCGTGCATAACGACGAGTGTTGAGAGACCCAACGCTTGGATGTCCTCGTTCGAATAGGACCTGCGAACCGTAAGCACATCTTCGATCGAAGGTGACACCAGTCTCATCTGCTTCGCGATGGTGCGGATGTTCATCGTGACTCGTTCGTCGTTCTCAAGACTGTCAACCTTGAGGGCAACGAACTCGTAGAGCGGGCCGTCAATATTCACGCAGACCCTGATCTTATCGAGGTACACGACGAGGATCCTCGTCGTGTCGATATCAGTGTTGTTCATCGCACATCCAAGAACCTTTCCGTTTGTAAAACGAGAAAGAAAGAACTTTCCACAATCTATATCACACTTATAACACTCATGTCAATAAAAACACCCTGCTCTACATGGGTGTTTTTATTACTTTATTGTTTGGATCAACAATAACCACTTATGATCCTTACTAGTCCTTCTTTGGAGCATCCATTCCTCCCCAAAGATTGAATGTGTTTATCTCACCACCACAAGATTTTATGTATAGAAACAATTGCATTCTGTACGCAGAGAAGTTTCTCAATATATTTATCATGTGTTCTGCAACTAATGCTGCACCGTAAAAATCAACTTCTTTTGAAAAATCTGCGTCTGTAAAATTAGCAAAAGTTTCCTTCATATCACTTAACTCCGCATCCATCTTCTCTCCAAAGTTTTCAAGCGTTACTGACTTTCTGAATTCATCATATTCCATCCAAGACTTTGGATCCCCTGTCTGTATAGCCTTCATGATACCTGAGCCAACTCCTGAAATATACTGCATAAGCTCTAGAGTATTTCTCTGTGCGGGAGTTGGTCTATAATCAAGCATTGAAGGAGTAACTTTTGAGCCTAAGTGTTTTATAATTCTTACCTCATTTTCTAATGATTTTATAAAATTTTCTTTTGTATACATATTTTTTTAAATAATTAATTATCTGAATTATATCTAATCGCTGATCCCCAAAATCCTTCGAGTTTATCTTTATGACGCCTCAATAAACTACCAGTCTCCTCTTCACTTAAATCCTTTTTACGCTCTCTAAATGACGCCTCAAATTCTGACACAAAACGATCCTTATCAAAAGGAATTCCATTAATTGTATACTCTGGACCCATATCAACAATAGAATAAACCCTTCTTTCTCCAGTCTCTTTAGAAAAATTTTCGACTTCTTCTAAAAAAAACTCGGGTAGATGCGGTCGGTTATATTCTTTTTGTAACTTCCCCAAAAACTGCTCCTGCGATGAAGGCATTTCAAAATTATTCATAGAATTTTATTATAACCTAATTCAACCCAGACACCCAAATACAACAAAATCCGCTTTCGCGGATTGTCTTTGGGGTCTTAGTCTTGATAAGATTATACTGACAATTTCTGATACTGAATATATGCAGAATCTGTATACTAGACTTAATTTTATTAAAGAATTACAGAGGTCTAGACCTTGCCTTAACGACATTATGCGTATTCTTCCATTAATGAGTGGACTGCTTTCGAAAAAGATTTTAGAGGAAAGTTTGTCCAAGGAAATGGTGATTTTGTTAAAGACAAGAGTACAACTACATAATGTGAATTTTTTCCTGTAACTACCCCAGCATCATTGGTCCACTTATTAACAGCATAGCCTTTTTTCCAAACATTTTTCACTGCACTCCATAAATTGATTTTATATCCATTTATCTCCAACCAACCACCCTTACGATAATAGTCTACAAAAACAGGAATGTACAAACCTTCTCTTCCACCTCGATTCCAATTATGCATATACGACTTTAGCTTATCTGATACCCAATTATTAACTAATTCTCCTTTTTCTACTTTATAGAAAAATTCTGCTAAGTGTCGAGCATTTGACACTGTAATTTTAGATACCCTATATTCTTTTTCTTCTTTTAACCTATCAATAAACTTTCTAGTGACATCACTTCCACTCCAACCATTTGGCAAAATAATATGATTGTTTATATCTTCCCTACCTGCAATATCCATAAGTGTGTTGGAGGCGGTATTGTCACTTCTACTAAATACAAGATCAAGTAGGTAATCAATAGTAACTTTGTCTCCAGCTTTAAGAAGTGGTCGTTGGTCTTTCTTAGTACTTTTTGGGAATAATCTAATATCTTTATCAACCTCATTTGGAGACTTAATTTCTATGATATCTGATAAATTCAATTCCTTTTGATACACCTTTCGTAAAATTTCCGCTCCTATAAAAATCTTATAGACACTTGCTGGATAAATAAATTCATTCATATTAAATCCTGAAATTTCTGGTTCTGATGTTTTCAAATTAATTACAGCAAAAGATATCTGAGCAGGTTTAGGTCTCAAAGTTTCAATAATCTTTATAATTTTTTGACTTAATTCTTTATTTTCTTTCATCTAATTCTATTGACCCATAAAAACATTTTGTTTGGTTAGAGTACACTGCCCACATTCTATCTCCCCAACAATAATGCCACCATTCCCCAGGATACCAAACAAAATCTTCTCTCTCCATTGCGTCACGTAAAATTTTACGATTCTTTCTTTGTTCTTCCGTAATTTCAGCAGATAACATTTGAAATTTCTTGTGCCAATCAGCACCCATTGCTTCATTTGGATAAGGACTACCCATATCCAATAATTTTCCATCAGAATAAGCAAGTGTTACATCAACCGCGCCACCACAATGATGATTTGCGAGAGGAGCAGGTTTTGCTAAAACCAATCTAACCTGCTTTTCAATCTGCTCATTTGACCATGTTGGATTTTCCAATTTCAATTTTTCAAACTTTGCATCCCAAGATTGTTGTTGAGATTTTAAAGTTCTGTAGCCCTCAATTAAAACTAAACTTATTTCCTTAGGTAAATTTTCAGAAACTTTCAAAAGTTTATCTGAGATAGTTTTACGAACATAAAACAAAGATTCATACTGTTTTGTAACTAAACCAATTTTTAAGTGAGATGTTTCTTCAACTTTAACCAAAGTTTCTCCGTTTTCATATATGGAAACTCTATCCCATTCAGCTCGCGGTAATGTTTTATAAATCTGATTCTTCATTACTAAAGTATAACACCCAATCATTACTACTCTAGTATTTTATAGCTCCTAAAGTAAAATACTAG
>JBEBJP010000021.1:0-14401 GCA_040079825.1 Parcubacteria group bacterium | reverse complement strand
AAATAATTATTGATTGAACAAACAAAAAAATACTTGTTATTTTCTTCATATTATTCTAAATTATCTAACAATCTGTTCAACATATCAAGCAATAACTGTGCATCACTTTTAGACAACTTCATTGGTTTTGAATTTTTTCCTTCTTTTTTGGTTAACTTTTTCTCTAAAATACTGACAAACTTGTCTACTCTCAGTTTGGCTTTATTAATCTTACCCTTTTGTATTGATTTTACTATAGCATCGATTCTTTTTGAAAATTCATTTTTCTTTGATTTATTTATATCCAGTGATTCAACTGTTACTTTTACTATCTTGAGGTATGTAATTGGATCAAAAGTATTATTTGGTGTAAGACTAAAATCAGGCATTCCATCTCCATTAACATCCAGTTTTAGTTCTGGAACACCAGCTCCATTTAAGATTACCCTAGCTTGGGTCTGTGTTGTGACCGGAATATCAACAAACTTAGAAAGAACGGCTGTTCCGTCGGACATAACCTTTTCTGATTCATAAGTAAAAGTACCAATATCTGTACCCTGAAGCCTTACTTCAGACAGCTCACTTTCCGGAAGATTTATGTACTTTCCCTCTCCAAACTCCATATAAGAACTATTAATAATGTTCTCATCTAAATAACAAAAATCTGATGTAGTAGGGCAAACCTTTCCAGTATGATTACCTTGTGAGTCATAAGCATCTAACGTTACCGGTGAATGCACTGACAACCTAACTAGATTCCCATTATCCAAAGGTTGTACATCTTTTAATATCGAATCTAAAATAATTGACTCATATTTTATTGCAGAACTAATTAAATTGTTCAATGAATCAACTTCAAGAATATCTTTGTGATCTCTGTTAATTCTAAGTAAACTATTATAATTTTTAAAATCTACCCAGTATTTTTTTATATTAGAATTAGAGTTCATATATTGAGCACTTGGAGCAACAACTGTCTTGTCCCCGTCTCTAGTAAATCTAGGTCTTACATCTACTACGTAGGAACTTGAGCAAGCATTAACAGGACCAGTAGTCTGACAACCTACATATTTTGGATAATACTCATAACTAGCCACAGTATCTAGTCCCCAACCAGCAACTTCTATTACCCGCATACTGGAAGGTGGTGTCCATTTATCTATTACGTCATGCAAATTTTCTGCTTGTGAAAAAAGATTTGACGATAACTTTATAGGCAAATTTATTTGATTGTCACTTGGATCGATTCTACCCTCACTACCTAAAAGAAAGTCCTTGTATTCTTCATATGAACTTAAAGCTGATCCATAACTATTCACAAAAGTCGTGGTGGTTAAGAGAGGGTGAGTAGGATCATCTACAAAAGTTGCTGGTGAAACATTAACATGATTTATATACTCACGTGACGGCAGCAAACTGTACGCACTTTTCATATTGCGACCCAGTTGTCTTGCTCGGACTTCATCCATTAACCACCCTAATCCCATTTGAGTATCATAACCATGAAGTATAGATGGAACAGCTTTAGCAGTACCTATCTGTGGGACTGCAACCAAAATTAAAATATCAATTTTATCTATCAGATTATTAGTGCCAGAATTTTTATCATCTTGAAGTTTTTTCAACAACGCTTTGGCGATCAGGCCACCATTACTATGTGCAACTATAGTCACCTTTCCATTTTTTGAAGTTTCAACAAGTGACTGTATTTTTTCCGTTAAGGTTGATGTCGCACTTTCCAATCTAGTTCCATTTTCTACAATATCCTGCACCCCCTGCCTCCAGTCATATGGATATTTTTCCCAACTATATATTTCGCCACGATGCACTAAATCATCCATCATGTCAGAAAAACTTTTGTAAATATTCTGACCCGCAAGACCAGTTGAAATAGGAGTGTTTGTTTCTTTTATGATATCTCTTGTATAAATCCCATTATTTTTACTTATTCCATTTAAATCCAAATATAAATCTTCTACATCACTGTTTACATTCGGTTCCCAAAGTTGATTTTCAAAAAGTACACCATCTTTGTATAACCTGCTTGCTTCTAGTCCAGGAATGAACAAAACACTTGAGCCACCAACATCTTTCGGTGTATATACTCCAGTAAATACAGCTGAAATATTTTGGATATTAGGTCCAGTTAAAGCGTAAGCAATGTTTCCACCCAACAATTGTTTTACAAGCACTATATGATCTGAAGAATCAACAGAAATATCACATTTAAATGTTCTTCCTTTAAGATTTTGAGGCAATGGTTCACCATTAATTTGTGAATCATAATCTGAAGGGCACTCACCCTCGAAGCACGGTGATTTTACAGTTATATTCCAGCTATCTGCCAAATCCTCTGCTGAATTTATTTCGCCTTTTGCCCCTAAGTTACTGTCACTAGCGTTTTGTGAAAAACCGACTTCAGTATCTTCGTCGTTGTAAGGTGAAATAGAAAGATACGGACACAAATCAAGAGTTTGATCTATACAGTTACCATCATCGTCTTCAGATTCACAAAACCAATGTCTTCCAAGTTTGTATCCAGCACCTCCCTCCGTATATTGAAAGTCAGGTAAGAATGATGGACTAATAGAAACAGACATGGGAACTGTAGTGCTCTCAAGTGACGCCAGGCTTAAACTAGCGGGAGGAGAAGTCACAACAAAAGTAGCAAAAAAAGCTGAAATTAGTGGAGTAACTGAGAAAAATAAAAATATAAATAATAGAAATGCGTACTTTACATTAATGTATTTTTTATACATAAGTAGTTGTCATAATTGTAGCATCTTTGCATGGATTACTACAAAATGATCTTCCATCCTCTTCACTACATTCTTCACAACAAATAAAATGCTTGTTGCATTTTGGATTTTTACAATTCACATATCTTTCAGATGACACTTCACATTTTTCACAAACACCTATTACTTTGTGTTTGTCTGCTGGGTCAAAAGTCATAGTTATGCGGTTGTCAAAAACATACAGAGAACCTTCGAACTCCTGTCCTGGGAATTTTTCCATATATGTAACCATACCTCCATCTAGTTGATACACATCTTTGAAGCCCTCACGTTTCAATAAACCTGATGCTTTTTCACATCTAACTCCTCCGGTACACACAGTCAAAACAGGTTTATCTTTGAAATGTTCTATCTCCCCCAACGCTTTTGGAACATCGCGAAAGTTTTGCAATTTTGGCATGATCGAATTCTTGAATCTGCCAACTTTAAACTCATAGTCGTTTCTGAAATCTACAACAACAAAGTCCTTGCCTTCTTCATACCACTTTTTCAACTCTTCTGGTTTCAAATGCACACCAGTTATTTGATTTGGATCAATATCCTCTTCTAGATGCAGAGAAACTATTTCTGGTCTAACTTTGATTTTGAGTTTAGGAAAAGAACTTCCAGTACCTGCACTTTTCTTTATATGTGTATCAGAAAAACGAGGGTCGGCTAGATAATTTTTCAAATACACTTCTGTATTCTCTGTAGTTCCTTCCACAGTGGCATTTATCCCCTCTTTGGCTACGATAATACGGCCTTTTAGACCCAGTTTTGTACACAAAGACAGCTGATCTTTTCGCAACTGCTCTGGATCCTCTATTGGCACGTATTTATAAAACAATAGTATTGTATGCTCCTGCATAACAAAAAGATTAGCACAAAAAGATATAAATGTTGAGTGAGTGACCTACTTTGCCTGTGACAACATACTGACCACATCTCCCTCATTTAATCCTCCTAGGATTTCTACAAGACCGTCTTGGCCTTTCAGTCCAGTTGTAACAGCTACTTCTGTTGTTTCTTTACCATTTACTTTTGAAACATAAGACACTCCATCTCTTACAGTAATAGCATACTGTGGTACGACTAGAACTTGGTTCTTAACTTCTGTCATAACTTCGAGCTTTGAGGTTAAACCACTTTTTACCTGTGGATATGACTTTGAAAACGCTACAGTAACTTTGTAGTTAACAACTCCATCAATAATAGTTTCTCCTGGCTCTATATAAGTAACACTACCTTCAAATGTTTCTCCCGGAAAGGCATCGAAAGTAATAGTAACAGGATCTCCAACACTAACCTTGCCTACACTTATTTCAGAAACATTGGATTCTATCTCCAAATCATTGTCAGAAATCACAGTTATCACAACTTTACCTGGAGTTACTATTTCACCAACTTTCGCATCTTGTTTTGTAACAATACCACTCTGAGGTGAACGAAGAGTCATTTTTTGAAGTTGAACTTCAACACTTTGGACCTGCGCCTCGTTTTGCATAACTTTCGCCTCTTGTGCACGGATCACTTCTGGTGCACTACCGCTCTTCTTCAAGGAAAGATTTTTTTCAGCCAAAGTCAAAGCAGATCTAGCAGAATTTAAACTTTCTCTAGATGTAATAAAAGTAGACTTTGCGCCTGATATCGCAGATTTGTAACCATCAAGTGTAGTTTGAGAAAAAGTTGTGTTTTGTGTCTGAACATTTACAGCCAAAGCGATGTTATCAAGAAAAGTAGATACTTTTGAAATATTTTGATCTATTTCTTCAGGTTTCCAGTTGTTGATAATAGTTTCCATTAGAACTCTTCCAGAGTTTATCGTATTTTTTAGTTGAAGATCAGTCAAAACCAAGTTTAGTTGTGGATTGACTGTACGTGGATTACTAAACAGCTGATCCACATTGTTGTTTATAATATCTACAACTTTGTCTCTAACGTTTCTTTCTGCATCTTCTAATGTAACTTTACTGTTCGCCACTTCTGTTTCAGCGATAGATATCTCTTCTGGGCGAGTTCCACCTTTTAACTCATCCAATCTAGCCTTCTCACTCTCAACATTTGCCTTAGCTTTTAGTAGATCCGCATATAGTTGACCTTGATCCAGAGAAACAAGAGCCTGACCTGCTACCACCCTAGAACCAATCTGCACATTAGATGTTTTTACTATACCGTTAACCTCAAAAGACAAACTAGAATCTCGAACTGCTTTTGTTTTACCATTTACTATAACTTTTTGAACCACATTTTCTTTTTTAACTAGAAAAGTTTCTGCTTTTTGAGTATTAGGGAAAAATATTTTATAACCGACAAACAACAAAACAAGTAGAACAATTGAAGAAATTATCTTATGGGCTTTTATGAAACCTATTATTTTATCTGTGTATTTTTTCATAGTTTTATTTTTTTATTATATCAGAAATAATTTTACCGTCAGACAACATCACTATTCTATCTGTAAGCTCTGCATACTCTTTCTCGTGGGTTACCATGATAATAGTTTGACCTTGCTTATGTAGATCCAAAAATGTTTTAAGCACTGAATCCGATGTTTCCGTATCCAGATTGGCTGTCGGCTCATCGGCAAATATTATTTGAGGATTATGTGCGATCGCTCTCGCAATAGACACTCTTTGTTGTTCTCCTCCTGAAAGTTGATTTGGTTTATTGTTTATTCTATGACCCATGCCTATTTTCTCTAGCGACTCTATAGCCTTTACCCTGCCCTCTTTTAGGGTGTCGCCTTGCATAAGGAGAGGCAAGATAACATTTTCTACAGCAGTTAGTTCAGGAATAAGAGCATAATCCTGAAAAACGTAACCCAACTTGTTCAATCTAAATTTTGTTCTTTGTTCGTTACTAAGTTTAGAAATATTTACATCATCAATAAATATTTCACCCTCATTTGGATGATCCAAAAGTCCCAACTGATAAAGCAATGTAGATTTTCCAGAACCTGATCTGCCTGTAATAGAAAGGAACTGACCTCTTGGTACCTCCAACTCCAAACCTTTCAACACAAAAAGCTCAGCATCACCGCTTTTAAAAGATTTGACCAAATTTTTTACTTTTATAATTGAATTTTGCATTTTTATTTTCTTTCTAACCCTGTTTTATCTTCCTAGTATGGCATCCAGCGTATTTTGCTTTACGACTATTCTGGCTGGAATATAACCGGCAAATATTGTTGCTAGTAGAAGTAATCCTGCACGCAACAACGTATTAGAATACTCCGCCACCAATATTCCATCACTAAATGGGAAATTTATAGGGTTAGCGTCAATGTATGGAACCAAAAATCCATAAAGTATCGCCAGGCCAAAAATCACTCCCATTGTGGCATAAAGAATTGATTGCAATATATACGAGAACTCGATAGCAACGGAATCAATCCCAATACCTTTCAAAATTCCAATAAATTTACGACGGGTTATAGCGTTGATGTAGATCACGATAAATATTGTGATGGATGCTACAACCAAACCAATAGAACCTATCGCATTTCCCAAAACTGCAAATGTGTCTTGGATATCTTTTAGAAACTTAGGCAATGCTTCATCTACTGTCTGAACTCTGGCTGTTTGTCCTACTCCAGCAGTAACCAGGGCATTTTTTACGACGAGCGGATCTGCCCCATCTTTTATTTTAAGAGCTATTTCATCCACATTATAATCAGTTCTACTGATCAAAGGTCGCAAAACAGAATCCAGAATAACCACCCTATCGTCAAAAGCACCCTTACCTTTTATGATTCCTTTTATTGTCACTTCTTTGACGTTTCCGTTCACTTTTATACGAACAGTCGATCCAACATCCACATTTTCAAGAAGCAAAAGTCCCGGTGCTTCGATAGGAAGATATTTTTTCAAAATATTTGCTCCAACTAAAATACTGTCTGTATCTTCCGGAGTTAACATTGACCCAGCAATAATCATCGAGGCCAAATCCGTAGTTTCTTGTTCACGAATAGGATCTATACCAGTAAAAACTCCACTTGCGATGTTTGCATCCTCTGTAAAGTCTACACGTTCTTTGTAGGTGCCCTCTACTGTCCCAGACTCTACATATCTAACCGCATAAGTTTTCGTCCAAGGTAAATTTTTTACAATCTCCACGACACTTGGACTGTTTTCTATATAAGTTTTTTTAGGAAGTGTTGAGATAAAGATGTCTCCTGCATATTTTTCTCTAAACAAATCTGTAGACGACTGTATAAGACCCACCAAAACCCCACGCACAACAACTAGATTTAAAAATGTCAGTGTCATAATAAACACTATAAGAGCCGTTGTGCCAATACTACTACCCTTTATCTGACGATAAGCCAAGAAAAATCCTAATTTAATCGATGTAAAAAAATTTTTTATTTTCTTTGCACGAGAAGTTAACATCTCCATATTATAATATATAATTTGCAAATTGCATACTTTAACCTAATTTTAACTATTTTAATCCCTTGCAGTTCCCACCAGGAGTAAATCCGGCCTTTTTTGCTTCTTCTATACTAGAAAAATTAACCTGATTCTCTGGTTTTATACGCTTTACCGTACCACACCATGGGAAATAGTATTTTTTGCCACTTTTCGAACCAACCACGCTTCCTCCACTGTTTGGACCATCTTTTTGAACTACACCCCCCTCTCCCAATATGGCAGATTTTAGAGGGACAGAAGCCCCTATTACTGTTGCGGACTGTTCGCTGTTTGGGTACTCGATTTTTATAGGAACATGCTTACTTTCTAGGACTGAGAGCCTACCCAAAGCAAAGAAAACCGAGCCAGAAATAATCAAAAGTAGTAGTGTGTAAAAGGGCTTGATTTTTTCCAGAGTTTCCTTTATACTCATATCACTTAATTTTAACACATTTATGGCACATAAAAAGTCCGCAGGAACAACCAAAAACGGTCGCGATTCAAATCCAAAATACCTTGGAGTTAAAATCACACAAGGTGACAAAGCTCAGGCTGGATCAATCATAATAAGACAGAGAGGAACTGATGTTCTACCTGGTAAAAACGTTAGCATGGGTAAAGACCACACTATTTTTGCTATTACAGCTGGAACAGTAAAGTTCGGAACAAAGAGAAAAATGCATTTCGACAACACAGTACACATAAAGAAAGTAGTTCACGTAATATAGGACCTATTTATAGCTAATAGAAATAGTTTGAAAGATAGCACCAAAAGTGCTATCTTTTGTATTAGAGGAGTATACCCCTAATGTACCGAGAAACTGATAGGCTGAAGACCTACTGCCCCAAGTGCGGTAAATTCGTGGTTGTTGCTTCACTCGCAACCATTAAACCATCCTCGCACCTGTGTCCGCACGGTGTGCCATGCAGCAAGAAATGGAGACCCTGCATATTGTGCACCCCTGTGAGAACCATCGTGGGACCGCTCAAAGCATTTTGAGCGGTTCTTTTCATACCAAAACGGAGACAACCTCTCTCTAGGCGGTCTTTTACTTTGTAAAACTACTCAGCGACGATCACAACTGTAAACTCTGCTTTCTTATTCAAAATTTCTACAGCTACTTTATGTTCACCCACCTCTTTCAAGTGCTTGTCTAACTTTATACAATCTGGGTCAATATTAAATTTAGTTGTTTTTTGGATTTCTTTAGCAAGTATTTCTTTAGTAACACCGGCAAACAAGTGACCTTTTTCGTTAGCTTTTTCCTTTATAGTTAGAGTTATATTTTTTATTGTTTCAAGATTTTTGTGTAAAAGGTCCTCTTGAATTTTCTTATTTGTAAGGTCGTTTGCTTTCAAAGCCTCAACTTTTGCGATAGCCTCTCTAGTAGCGGGCTTTGCAAAACCTTTTGGAATAAGCATGTTCAAAGCATAGCCATCTGAAACATCTTTTATGTCGTACTTTTTGCCTATTTTTGGAACATCTTTAAGTAATATTATTTTCATAATTTTAGATTATCACAAAAACCAAATTTTCCAAGTCTTGAACTATTGTGCGAGTATTTCCAATGCTTTATTGAGTTGAGTATCTGTCTTATCTTTTTTGTAAGCTTCCTCGTTTAGTTTTACCACTACGTCAGGAGTAAGTCCCCCATGAGAGATAGATTTGCCGTTTGGAGTGAGCCATCTTGCTATAGTTACTTTTAGAGAGGTCTCAGGTGTTATATCAACCAACTCCTGAACTGAACCTTTACCAAAAGACTGTGTTCCAACCAATGTAGCAATACCCTGTTCGTGCAAGGCACCAGCAAGAATTTCAGAAGCAGAAGCAGAACCACCGTCTATCATTACAACAAGTTCCAGATTATCATTGAAAATATTGTAACCCTTACTTCTGAACACCTTAGCGTCTTGTTGATTTCTAAAATCTTCTTTTACTACAACAGCACCAGTTGGCAAAAACCATGACGCCATATCTATAGCAGCTTCCAAATAACCGCCCGGATTTCCGCGTAGATCTATAATAAGTTTGTTATGTCCAGATTCGTAAAACTCTCTTAGAGCCTGTCGAAACAAGTCAGGTGAAATAGCTGAGAAGCTATACAACCTTATAATAAATACATCGCCTTTTGTTTCTGTATCAACTGTTGGAAGGTTGATGAAGTCACGAACTATACTCAAGTCAAAAGGGTCTTTAGTGCCCTCTCTCAACATATTTAGTTTGACTGTAGTTCCCTTTTTACCACGAATAAGTTTGATAGCTTGTTGGGTACTTAGACCCGCTGTTGAAGAATCGTTAATTTTCAGAATCTTGTCACCAGGTTTTACGCCAGCCCTATAAGCCGGAGTTCCTTTTACAGGAGCAATGACAGTTAAAACTCCATTTCTAACATCTACTTCCATACCCACACCCTCTAACTGACCACTAATCTCTTCGTTAAATGCTTTTGTCTCGACTGGAGGAAAGAAAACTGTATACGGGTCACCTAGAGATGCCACCATGCCCTCTATTGCTCCATAAACTCGCGCTTGGTCATCTACGGGTTCTGTAGTCGTACTGTTAGAGGAAACGTACTTTTCATTTATAACTTCCCAAGCTTTCCAAAAAGGTTCAAAATCAATTTCTGTTGTAGTGGAAGAAGCTGTTTTGTTGATCAGAGTATAAACTCTTGTATTTTCTCCTTGACTTTTACTGCCAAAATAAAATCCAGAAAAAAATATCCCTCCGATGACGAGGATTAGTAAAATAATATTGTTTCTATTTTTTAAGAAATCTGGCATTTATTTACCAATTATCTCAATAAATCATATTGTGGTCAAATTTATCTTAATATATAATTGGGTTCAATATGAAAATACACTTACAGAACACTTTAACGGGAGAAAAGGAGGAGTTCAAGGCAATAAAAGAAGGTTTTGTTTCGATGTACAACTGTGGACCGACTGTCTACAACTATGCACATATTGGTAACCTACGAAGCTATGTCTTTGCAGACACCTTGCGAAGAATGTTTGAATACAACGGCTATAAAGTTAATCAGGTTATAAACGTTACAGATATAGGTCATCTATCTTCAGATAACGATGATGGTGAGGATAAAATGACAAAAGCGTTAAAGCGTGAAGGTAAACCTTTGACATTGACTGCTATGAGAGAAGTTGCTGACTTTTATTTTGCTGAATTCAAAAAAGATCTAACTGCTCTGAATGTAGAACTCCCAGAACACTTTCCTTTTGCCAGCGACCACATAAAAGAAGATATAGATTTGGTATCTAAACTTTTCGAAAAAGGTTTTACATACACAATATCCGATGGAATCTATTTTGATACAAGTAAGTTTCCTGAATACGGAAAGCTAGGAAATATCAAAAAAACTGATGATACAGAATCCAGAATCGGCTTAAACCAAGAAAAGAAAAACTCTCGTGACTTTGCTGTTTGGAAGTTCAACAGTGAGTTAGGTTATGAAGCTCCTTTTGGAAAAGGTTTTCCTGGTTGGCATATAGAATGTTCAGCTATGTCTGTTAAATATCTAGGACCGGAGTTTGATATTCACACTGGAGGTATAGACCACATCCCAGTTCACCATAACAACGAAATAGCTCAGTCAGTCTGCGCCGGAGATCCGTATGCAAAATACTGGATGCATAATGCGCATTTAAACATGGCCGGTGAAAACGGTAGCGAGAAAATGGCAAAATCTGGTGAAAATTTTATAACTTTGAAAACTTTGAAAGAAAGAGGTATTGACCCTGTGGCACTAAGATATGTCTTTCTTACTGCTAGTTACTCTTCACCACTTCAGTTTAGTTGGCAAACCTTGGAAGGAGCTGACTCTGCTTTAAAAAAAATACGAATAAAAATTCAATCTATTAAAGATCTTGGTGAAGTTAAAGAAACGGAATTCAGAAATCTTATAAACGACGATTTGGACACACCAAAGGCTTTGGCACTCGTTTGGGATATCATAAAAGACGACAATGTTTCTCCCGCAGACAAAAAAGCCACTATTCTAAGTTTTGATAAAGTCCTCGGACTAGAGTTGGACAAAGTAGAAACTTTTGAAGTCCCAGAAGAAGTTCAGAATCTCCTAAAAGAACGTGACTTGGCTCGAGCGAACAAAGACTTTACAAAGAGCGACGAAATACGTGAAAAAATAGAAAATCTTGGTTTTGAAGTTAAAGATACAGCAGAAGGGTCAACTGTATCTCCTCAATAAACACACCTATTCCACAGGTTGTTCCTCTTTTTGCTGTAGCGACGAAAAAGCCTCGCATGGTAGAATGTCTTCATGGCCGAAAAATTCAAAAATAATATAATTGTTCAAACAATTCCTAATAGACTAAGAATACCTCCTCAAAACCTAGAAGCAGAGATGGCTCTTTTGGGTTCAGTAATGCTCCGACCAGAAGCACTTCACGACATTGCCGATATAGTAAACCAAGATTCCTTTTATTCTGAAAAGCATCGCATCATTTTTGAAACAATGATGGAACTTTTTAATAAACGCTCTCCTATCGATCTACTTTCTGTTTCAGCAAGACTAAAGGAAAAAGGTTGGCTCGACCAAATCGGTGGCAACACATATCTCACGGAAATCGTAAACGTTGTGCCTTCTTCTGCGAACATCGGTTACTATGCCCTGATCGTTCAAAAAAAATACATGATGCGAAGATTGATCGAGGCTTCAGATCATATATCCCAAATAGGTTACGACGAAAACAAAGAATTGGAGGAGATGTTAGACAATGCGGAGAAAAAACTTTTTGATGTTACCAACTTTAATACAGCACATAAATTTGTTCAGATTAAAGATGAGTTAGCAGAGGCGTGGGAACGTTTGGAAAGGCTTCATACAGACGGACAAGGCATGCGAGGAATACCGACAGGATTTGCAGACATAGACAGTAAACTTTCCGGATTTCAAAAATCTGATCTTATTATCCTAGCGGCACGACCGAGTATGGGAAAAACTTCTCTTGCTCTAGATATTGCACGACAGGCTTCTGTTAACCACGATGTTCCAGTAGGAATATTTTCTTTGGAAATGAGTAGTCAACAGCTTGTAGATAGAATGCTTGCGGCTCAGGCAAACGTGGATGCTTGGAAACTACGTACTGGAAAACTTTCGCGACAAGATGACTTCGAAGCAATCCGAGGCTCTCTCGATAAACTGAACAAAGCTCCTCTATATATAGACGACCAACCTGGAAACAATATCCTCAAGATGCGTTCGATCGCAAGAAGACTAAAGAGTGAAAAAGGTTTGGGTCTTATTGTAGTTGATTACTTGCAACTTATGGTGCCGACTCAGACCAAAAACGACAACGTTGTGCAACAAGTTACAGAAATATCACGCTCACTTAAAAACCTTGCTCGTGAACTGGATGTACCAGTGTTGGCTCTCTCACAGCTTTCTCGAGAGGTTGAAAAGCGTGGAGGTCGTCCTAGACTGTCTGACCTTCGAGACTCTGGTTCTATCGAACAGGATGCCGATGTTGTTATGTTTATCCATCGCGAAGATAAATACAAAGATGAGTCGGAAAGAACCAACGTTGCTGAGATACTTATCGAAAAGCATCGAAACGGTGAAACTGGCAAAGTTGACTTGTTCTTTAACGAAAAGAAAGCAACTTTCCAGAGTATGGATAAAAGTCAGTACGGCGGAGCTGAGAAAGAATTTTCTGATTTTTAGATATTACAAAGTATCTTACTCAACCACAACTTTTTTCATTAACAGAATATTTTGCTGGTGCAAAATTTCTTTCTACTCACCTCTTCATGGGTTCCGTAGATAATGAAAAAAGTTATGGTTTCGACGATATTTTGTTTAATGGTAAAATGTAACAAATGGACAATACACAGAAACTCATCGAGCTATTCAAAGAATTTCCAGGAATCGGACCACGACAAGCCAAAAGATTTGTTTATTTTTTGTTAAACCGAAACCCATCCTATGCCAATGAACTTTCAGGACTTATCAAAGAAGTTCGCTCTACTGTTCATTCCTGCGACACTTGTTTCAGATTTTTTCCAGACACACACAACACATCATGCTCTGTTTGTCGCGATCTGAGTCGAGACAAAACATCTATTATGCTCGTGTCTCATGATGTCGATTTTGAAAACATCGAAAAGACTAGATTTTATAATGGTTATTATTTTATTTTGGGTGGAACAGTGCCCATCCTTGAGAAAACACCTGAACGTCGCATTCGTCAAACAGAACTTCTGTCTGTGTTGGATAAAAAAATAAAAGAAGGTCTGAAAGAAATAATTATTGCACTAAATTACAATCCTGAGGGCGAAAATACCCTGACATACCTTAACGAGATCCTTAGACCCATTGCAGATACAAATAATCTTAAAATTTCAACCCTCGGTCGTGGAATGTCCACAGGAACAGAACTTGAATACTCAGATTCTGACACAATAAAAAACGCTCTAAAAAATAGACAATAATAACTTGACATATTTTGTATATACTGTATATTTGTATACAGAACTCAGCTTTGCGAATTAGCCCACAAACTTTATTGCTAGTTAATTCGCGGAGCTGGGGTAGGACGAAAGTAGTCTAGGTGACGAAGCCTTGGGTTGGTCTGCGCCACGACATCTGTGGTGGCAACCTGAGATTAGTTATCTAGGGGAAGTTCTTGTTTCACTTGGGGCTGACTCTCCTCTACCCCGTACCCCCTACTCTCGGCTCCGCGAACCATCATGCCCAACTGGGGCGTTCAAGACTGACAATGTGTCAGTCTTTTTCATATAAAAAACAACCTCCGACTGGAGGTGTTTTTGTCTTTATTTGATGCCGTTTATCTCAACTTTGAACCAAGGCTGTCGGTGTCCGTTTTTCTTGAAATATCTACTCTTTTGCTTGTATTTTATAACTTCAACTGTCTTGTTTCTTCCTACTTCCTTTAGAGTTGCCTCAACTGTAGCTTTTGCTACATAAGGAGTTCCGATAGTAGTGTCTTTTGCGTCCTCAACCAACATAACTTTGTCAAAAACTATCTTATCTCCCACCTTGAAATCGCCCTTAATCTTCTCGATTTTTAGGGTATCACCTTTAGAGACTTTGTATTGTTTTCCGCCTGTGGCTATAACTGCAAATTCCATAGTTCCACTATACTACAAAAAAAGCCTTTAAAATGCAAGTTCTACACATATGTTTTATTGACCGGCTGGGGAAAATAATGAGATAATAATTAGACCTGTCTCTTATACAC